>NZ_JBBBQR010000006.1:0-263944 GCF_037136835.1 Pectobacterium sp. 1950-15
CGGTTGTGAATCACAGCGCCGTGTCGATGGAGGCGCATTATAGGCAGCCGATTCAGAAGCGCAAGCAAATCTAGTAAACTTTTTTCTGTTTGCGCATCTTTCATTCGTTCCGCTGATTAAGTGCGCGTTTTTATCCATTTTGGCAGGTCTGCGAGGCTTTCCAACACGCTATCAGCCAGCGTTTCGCCTTGTTCGGTAACAGGTTTGCCCGTGCGAACCAATAGTTTGGTTCCTACTCCTGCGCCAATTGCAGCCTGCATATCCTCTAATTTGTCACCCACCATATAAGACGCAGCCATATCAATGTGCAGATCGCGCTGTGCAGAAAGCAACATGCCTGGCTCAGGCTTTCGGCAATCACAAGTCTGGCGGTATTCATCTTCCCCTGCTTCAGGGTGATGCGGACAAAAATAGATGCCATCCAGATCAACACCACGATCTGCCAGCGACCAGTCCATCCACTCTGTCAGTTGCATAAACTGATCTTCTGTAAACTTTCCGCGGGCGATGCCGGACTGATTAGTTACCACAACCAGCGCAAACCCCATATTTTTCAACTCACGCATGGCATCGATGACGCCATCAATAAATTGAAAATGGTCAATGTCATGAACATAACCGTGATCGACATTGATCGTGCCGTCACGATCAAGAAAAATTGCTGGAACGCTTTGTGCCACTGACTTTGCTCCTGAATGGCCTAAATTACGCAGTAGTATCGCATGTTTTCGCCTATAGGGAGAATGTAGAGCCATGACAATCCCGATTGACTTAGACGTCTAGACGCCCTAACATCCATTTCATATTCTGTTAATGCAGAAACTGATTTATCCAGCCATAGGCACTCACGATAAAAAACATATGATTGAACTTTCTAATATTACTAAGGTTTTTCAGCAAAACGGGCGGACCATTACCGCGCTTGCTGATGTCAGCCTTCATGTTCCTACCGGGCAAATCTATGGTGTTATCGGCGCATCAGGTGCAGGTAAAAGTACACTCATCCGCTGCGTCAATTTATTGGAGCGCCCGACAGAAGGGAAAGTGCTGGTAGATGGACAAGAGCTGACCCAGCTGTCAGATAGCCAGTTAACGCGCGCACGCCGCCAAATCGGCATGATTTTCCAACATTTCAACCTGCTCGCCTCACGTACCGTTTTTGGCAATATTGCGCTACCGCTGGAATTAGATAACACGCCAAAAGCTGACATTACCCGGCGGGTCAATGAATTGTTGGATTTGGTTGGGCTTGCAGATAAGCACGACGTGTATCCCGCCAATTTGTCCGGCGGACAAAAACAGCGTGTCGCCATTGCCCGTGCGTTGGCTAGCAATCCCAAAGTTCTGCTGTGTGACGAAGCAACCAGCGCGTTGGATCCAGCAACGACCCGGTCGATTCTTGAGTTACTGAAAGATATCAATCGCCGCCTCGGCCTAACCATTCTTCTTATTACACATGAAATGGATGTGGTGAAGCGTATTTGCGATCAGGTTGCGGTAATCAGCGATGGACGACTCATCGAGCAGGACACGGTCAGCGAAGTCTTTTCACACCCGAAAACACCGCTGGCGCAGAAATTCATTCAGTCCACGCTACACCTGGACATCCCTGACGATTACCTCATCCGCCTGTCCCCCGACTATCGTCCGGATACCACGCCGTTATTACGGATGGAATTTACCGGCAAATCGGTGGATGCCCCGCTGCTCTCCGAGGTTGCTCGACGCTTTAACGTCAACAACAACATTATTAGTGCCCAGATGGATTATGCCGGTGGCGTCAAGTTCGGCATCATGCTGGCAGAAATGCACGGCAACGATGCGGATATAAAAGCCGCAATCCAATTCCTGCAGGAAAGTCACGTTACAATTGAGGTTCTGGGTTATGTCTGAAGCAATGATGTGGTTAATGGCTAAGGGAATATGGGAAACCGTCGCAATGACGTTCGTTTCTGGTTTCTTTGGCTTTGTGCTTGGCTTACCCGTGGGAGTCTTATTGTATACCACGCGTCCGGGGCAAATTATCGCCAATCCAAAGCTCTACCGGACCGTTTCAGCACTGGTAAACATTTTCCGCTCGATTCCATTCATTATTTTGCTGGTATGGATGATTCCTTTTACTCGGATGATTGTTGGAACCTCTATTGGCCTGCAAGCGGCGATCGTTCCTCTCACCGTCGGTGCTGCACCGTTTATTGCCCGCATGGTGGAAAACGCGCTGCTTGAAATTCCGACTGGCCTGATTGAAGCAGCCCGTGCGATGGGGGCAACACCAATGCAAATCGTCAGAAAGATACTCCTGCCAGAAGCATTACCGGGCCTTATTAATGCCGCAACTATCACGCTAATCACGCTCGTAGGCTATTCTGCTATGGGTGGAGCCGTGGGCGCAGGCGGCTTAGGTCAAATTGGTTATCAGTATGGTTATATTGGTTATAACGCGACGGTCATGAATACGGTATTAATATTACTGGTTGTTTTGGTTTACCTGATTCAATTCTGCGGCGACAGGGCAGTAAAAGCTGTCACACACAAGTAATCACCACAATACGCATTTGCCTGAAGGCATCTGCCAAGAAAATAGTTAATTAGGGGTAAGGATATGGCGATTAAACTGAAATCTATTGCGACCATTGGCGCACTTATTGGTGCTTTGGCGCTAGCGGGATGTGGTCAGGAAGAAAAGAATCCTAATCACATTAAAGTCGGCGTTATTGTTGGCGCAGAACAGCAGGTTGCCGAAGTCGCGCAGAAAGTGGCAAAAGACAAATACGGCCTGGACGTTGAATTGGTCACATTCAACGACTACGTGTTGCCAAATGAAGCGCTGAGCAAAGGCGACATCGATCTGAATGCCTTCCAGCACAAGCCTTATCTGGATCAGCAGATCAAAGATCGTGGTTATAAACTGGTTTCTGTCGGCAACAGCTTTGTTTACCCAATCGCGGGTTACTCCAAAAAAATCAAATCGCTGAATGAACTGCAAGACGGTGCTCAAGTTGCGCTGCCAAACGACCCGACCAACCTGGGCCGTTCCCTGTTGCTGCTGCAAAAAGTCGGCTTGATTAAACTGAAAGACAACGTTGGTCTGCTGCCAACCGTACTGGATGTCACTGAAAACCCGAAAAACATCAAATTGGTTGAACTGGAAGCACCACAGCTGCCACGTTCTTTAGATGACGCGCAAATCGCACTGGCTGTAATCAACACCACTTACGCTAGCCAGATTAACCTGACACCAACTAAAGATGGCCTGTTTGTTGAAGAGAAAGACTCTCCGTATGTAAACCTGCTGGTTTCACGCGAAGACAACAAAGACGCTGAAAACGTGAAGAAATTCGTTCAGGCCTACCAGTCTGATGAAGTAAACGACGCAGCAAATAAAATCTTTAATGGCGGCGCGGTAAAAGGCTGGTAATCCTGCAATTATACCCTAAATAATTCGAGTTGCGTGAAGGCGGCAACTGCGCGAATCCCCAGGAGCTTACACCAGTAAGTGACTGGGGTGAGTAAGGGCAGCCAACGCACAAGCAGCTTGAAGTATGACGGGTATACACGTTTAATTAAAAGATATCTGCGAGACGGGCTACGGCCCGTCTTGTTATTTGTGCAATTGCTTGCTTCAATACCCGCTCTTTGAGAAAAAGCAGAGGAATCCTTAATGCGTGCTGTTCCCTTTATATTGTTGGCAATGTCGCTGACAGGCTGTTCTTTATTTCAGAAGCCACCGGCACCGGCTCCTCAACCTGTTATTGAAACCAAAACCGCAGAACCCGCGCCTAAACCGAAGCCAGTCGCTCGCCCGACTCCAGCAGTGTTATATAAAAGTGCAGAAGAATTAGTGGGTAAACCTTTCCGCGACATGGGCGAAGTGTCAGGCTCTTCCTGTCAGGTCAGTGCTCAGGATTCCCCCCCTAACGCAGCAAATGCGCGTAAAAGAATGCAAAATCGCGCCACGGCCATGAAAGCCAATGCGGTTTTGCTGCATGAATGCCAAACCGTCAGTGGTGTAGCGGGTTGCTACAGTCAGGTCGTTTGCCAGGGCACCGCGCTGAAAGTCTCTGCACAATGAGTCAATTTGTTTTCAATCAGATCGGGATTATCCGCTCTCCGTATAAAGAAAAATTTGCCATTCCGCGGCAGCCGGGTCTGATTGAAGATGGAGGCGGAGAACTTCAGCTATTGCCGCCGTACAATCAGGCGGAATGTGTACGAGGGCTGGAGGCGTTCAGCCATATTTGGGTATTGTTCATCTTTCATCAAACGATGGAAGGCGGCTGGCGTCCGACAGTTCGGCCACCGCGTCTGGGGGGAAACACACGGACGGGCGTTTTCGCTACGCGTTCTACTTTCCGCCCCAACCCTGTTGGCATGTCGCTGGTTGAATTAAAAGGGATTCGAGTAAAAGGCGATGCCATTACGCTCGAATTAGGCAGCCTCGATCTGGTCGATGGCACGCCAGTCATCGATATCAAACCTTACCTGCCTTTTGCAGAGAGCCACCCTCAGGCGCGAGCGGGTTTTGCTCAAATGGCACCTGATGCGGCAATGCTGGTGCTTTTTTCGCCCCTTGCGGAAAACCAGATAGCCCAGCATCAAAAGAAATATCCCCAGTTAAAGCGCTTCATCTCACAGGTATTAGCGCAAGATCCACGACCGGCCTACCGCAAAGGTGAAAGCACCACGCGGGAATACGCCGTTTTACTGCTGGAATTCAATGTGCGCTGGCGTGTCTGCGGAGAACAAACCGAAGTGCTAAGCCTCGACCCGTCAAACGCGTATTAACACATTAACCACAGCAATATATTCTAAAATTGTTCCTGCTCTCTTTTGACGCGCCGCCCGCGCTGGTAAACTAAACCACTTTTTATGTGCCTTCGGCTGCGCGGCAGCCCTATGCTATTTGTCGTTCTAACGGAACTAACACCCCATGCGTACTAGCCAATACATGCTCTCCACTCTCAAGGAGACGCCAGCCGATGCGGAAGTCATCAGCCATCAGTTGATGCTCCGGGCAGGAATGATTCGTAAACTGGCCTCTGGCCTTTACACCTGGTTGCCGACCGGTTTACGTGTTTTGAGAAAAGTTGAAAACATCGTGCGCGAAGAGATGAACAACGCTGGCGCGATTGAAGTGTCCATGCCCGTTGTTCAGCCTGCCGATTTATGGGTAGAAAGTGGACGTTGGGATCAATATGGCCCAGAGCTGTTGCGCTTTGTCGATCGTGGCGAACGCCCCTTCGTACTTGGCCCAACACATGAAGAAGTCATTACTGACCTGATTCGTAATGAAATCAGCTCCTACAAGCAGCTGCCGCTGAATTTCTTTCAGATCCAAACCAAATTCCGCGATGAAGTTCGTCCGCGTTTTGGCGTGATGCGCTCACGTGAATTCCTGATGAAAGACGCCTACTCTTTCCATACCTCTCAGGAATCATTGCAGGTTACCTACGATGCGATGTACGCCGCTTATAGCCAGATTTTCGGCCGTATGGATCTGGATTTCAGAGCTGTTCAGGCGGATACCGGTTCTATCGGCGGTAACGCATCCCATGAGTTTCAGGTACTGGCCGCCAGCGGTGAAGACGATATCGTTTTCTCAACGGAATCCGACTACGCAGCAAACATTGAATTGGCAGAGGCGGTTGCGCCGAAGCTAGGCCGAGCAGAAGCGACGGAAGCGCTGCGTCTGGTTGACACACCGAATGCCAAGACCATCGCCGAGCTGGTTGAGCAGTTTAAGCTGCCGGTAGAAAAAACCGTGAAAACGCTGCTGGTTAAAGCGACGGAAGAAAGTGGCCATAAACTGGTTGCGCTGCTGGTTCGTGGCGATCACGAACTGAACGAAATCAAAGCAGAGAAAATTGCTCAGGTAGCCAGCCCGCTGACATTCGCAACAGAAGAAGAAATTCGAGCCACCATCGGCGCAGGCCCAGGTTCACTGGGTCCAGTCAAGCTGTCGATTCCCGTCGTTGTCGATCGCACCGTTGCAGCCATGAGCGATTTCAGCGCTGGCGCGAACATTGATGGCAAACACTATTTTGGCATCAACTGGGAGCGTGATGTTGCGCTGCCACAGGTTGCGGATATCCGTAACGTGGTTGAAGGCGATATCAGTCCAGACGGTAAAGGCACACTGCAAATTAAACGCGGTATCGAAGTGGGCCATATTTTCCAACTGGGCAGCAAGTATTCTGAAGCGCTGAAAGCGACGGTTCAAGGTGAAGACGGCCGTAACCAGACGCTGACGATGGGTTGCTACGGCATTGGTGTAACGCGCGTTGTCGCGGCGGCGATTGAGCAGAATCATGACGAACGCGGCATCATCTGGCCAGACGCCATTGCGCCTTTCCACGTTGCTATTCTGCCGATGAACATGCACAAGTCTTTCCGTGTGAAGGAAGTCGCTGAGGATATCTATCAGCAGCTGCGCGCTAAAGGCATTGAAGTGCTACTTGATGACCGTAAAGAGCGTCCGGGCGTGATGTTCGCCGATATGGAACTGATTGGTGTACCGCACACCATCGTCATTGGCGATCGCAATCTGGATAGCGAAGAGATTGAATATAAGCATCGCCGGGTTGGTGAAAAGCAGATGATTAAAACCAGCGAAATCGTCGATTTCCTGCTGGCAAATATCGTCCGCTAATCGCTGCCGGACCGCCCTTTCGCAGGAAAGGGCAAATGCAGAAATAAAAAATGGTGGGTTTCCCCACCATTTTTTATTTCAAGACTTCAGTAACTTATCGCGAATTATTCACGAAACAGTTCTTCAATGCTCAACCCCTGAACCTGCAAAATTTCCCGCAGGCGGCGTAAGCCTTCAACCTGAATCTGACGAACACGTTCGCGTGTTAAGCCAATTTCACGACCGACATCTTCCAGCGTAGCCGCTTCATACCCTAACAGGCCGAAACGACGCGCCAGCACCTCACGCTGCTTGGCATTAAGCTCAAACAGCCATTTAACGATATTCTGTTTCATATCGTTATCCTGAGTGGTGTCTTCAGGTCCGTTGTCTTTTTCGTCTGCCAGAATATCCAGCAGCGCTTTTTCCGAATCACCGCCCAGCGGGGTATCGACGGAAGTAATACGTTCATTCAGGCGCAGCATGCGGTTGACGTCATCAACGGGTTTATCAAGCTGTTCGGCAATTTCTTCCGCACTCGGCTCGTGATCCAGTTTGTGAGACAGTTCGCGCGCGGTGCGCAAATAAACGTTGAGCTCCTTGACGATGTGAATCGGCAAACGGATGGTACGGGTTTGATTCATGATCGCCCGTTCTATCGTCTGTCGAATCCACCAGGTCGCGTAGGTTGAAAAACGGAACCCTCTTTCTGGATCGAATTTTTCAACCGCACGGATCAGGCCGAGGTTCCCCTCTTCAATCAAATCCAGCAGTGCCAGACCACGATTGTTGTAACGGCGGGCAATTTTCACCACCAAGCGCAGATTACTCTCAATCATCCGGCGGCGCGATGGGACATCGCCACGCAACGCGCGCCGGGCAAAATAAACTTCTTCTTCTGCGGTTAAAAGCGGCGAATAGCCGATTTCTCCTAAATAGAGCTGTGTTGCGTCCAGGACACGCTGTGGGACCCCTTGCGATAACAGCTCGTCTTCCGCCGAGTCATTATCATTGGTATCTTCCTCTGCCAGCGCTTTATCGTCAAAAACGTCAAGTCCATTTTCGTCGAAATCGGTATCTTCATGTAACTCGTTAACTTTCAGCGTACTTTGGCTCATAAGTGGCTCCTACCCGTGATCCCTTGGCAGAATACCGAAATACTCTGCCCGATTTATCGCTGCGGCAGAAAACGCAGCGGGTTTACGGATTTCCCCTTGTAACGAATTTCAAAGTGCAAGCGAACTGAGCTGGTGCCCGTACTGCCCATCGTAGCGATTTTTTGTCCTGCCGTGACATCTTGTTGTTCACGGACTAGCATCGTATCGTTATGGGCATAGGCACTGAGGTAGTCATCATTATGTTTGATGATTATCAGATTTCCGTAACCACGTAGCGCATTACCCGCATACACCACTCGCCCACTGGCGGTTGCGATGATCGGTTGCCCACGTGAGCCGGCGATATCAATCCCTTTATTTCCCCCCTCGGAAGCGGAGAAACTATCTATGACTTTCCCATCGGTAGGCCAACGCCAACTGCCAACAGCAGCCGTATTGCTGCTGGCAACAGCCGCTGGTGCGGAAACAGGAGCGCTTGTTGTTGCCCCTGCCGTAGGTAGCATCTTACCTACATTCTGTTTACCCTGATTCCCAGAATACGCATTAGTTGACTGAGAATCAACCGATGTAGTTTGTATTTGAGCGCTTGATGGCGGCGTTGGTACACCACCTCGAGTGGCATCGGTTGTTGCCAGCATGCCACCACCGCTCGTCAGGCCACCGCCCGAAGCGTTATTGCCGGATCCGTTGCCTAAATTCAGTGATTGCCCCACATTCAGGCTGTATGGTTCAGGAATATTGTTGCGCTGTGCCAGATCCCGGTAATCATTGCCGGTAATCCAGGCGATATAAAACAGGGTATCGCCACGTTTAACGGTGTAGGAATTACCGCCGCTGTAGCTGCCTTTCGGAATATTACCGTAGCTGCGGTTATAAACGATCCGGCCATCGGACGTCGTTGCCACACTTTCACTCGTCGTTGAAATACGTGATGGTGGCGCAGATAACATTCCCCCTCGGCTGCCCGTATTTCCGTCAACGCTGCTGATCGGTGCGGATTTGGAATTATTGTTGGTACATCCCGCCAATCCTAAGACAATCACCGTACAAGCAGCAATGTGACGCAAATTCATGATTCGGCTTCCCATGCGCCTTACTCCCCTCTAACTATAGCGTTCAAAAAAGTAACTATATCCGTCATATTTCAAGCTGCGTGTACGTTAGCTTCTCTTACTCACCCCAGTCACTTACTGATGCAAGCTCTTGGGGATTCGTGCGATTACCGCCTGCCTGCAACTCGAACTATTTAGGCTATATAACATTCAAAAAACAGTAGTACTCAGAACTCAATTCGGACATGTTTGCCTCACATCTGCTGCCTTTTTACTGGCTATAGCCCAACGGCCCGTAGCGTAAGTGGTTGTAGCGTAACCGATATCCGGTAATATATTCGTTAATTGGAACGAGAAAGATCGCTACTTCACCATCGCTGGCGCATAAGCAAAACGGGAAAGGCACCACGATGATTAGAGGCTAACAATATCAACAAGTTCGCACTATAAAACAGTTGTGTTGAAATTTTAAAGACTTAACAACAAATGCACATCAACGCCACGGTATCAGGCTAGTTCCCCTTTGACCAGCGGAACAAACCGAACAGCTTCAACCGTTTGAATAATAAATTCACCAGCATGGCGCTGTACAACTTGCAGTATTTGCGACTGCTCCCCGACGGGCAGCACCATCACACCGCCTTCATCAAGCTGTTCCAGCAGCGCACGGGGAATTTCCGGCGGCGCAGCGGTAACGATAATAGCGTCAAACGGCCCGCGCGACGCCCAGCCTTGCCATCCATCGCCATGGCGGGTAGAAACATTGTGCAGATCCAGTTGCTTTAAGCGGCGCTTAGCCTGCCACTGCAGCCCTTTGATGCGCTCCACCGAGCAAACATGCCGCACCAGATGCGCTAAAATCGCCGTTTGATAACCCGAACCCGTACCAATTTCCAGCACGCGAGATACCGGCGTCAGACTGAGCAGTTCCGTCATTTTCGCGACCATATAGGGCTGCGAGATAGTCTGACCGGAACCAATAGGCAGAGCGGTGTTTTCATACGCTTTATGTTCAAAAGCTTCATCAACAAAACGTTCTCTGGGTACGGCTTCTATCGCCTTCAGCAGACGTTCGTCCTGAATGCCCTGTTGGCGCAGTTGCGCCAACAACGTTTCTATACGCTTGTTTACCATTCCCCGCCGACCTCAGCTCTGGTTAACCTCGTCACCAATACAGCAATGTTCCCGCACAAGGGCCAGCCAGCCGCCGCGACCGCACCGTTGCTGGCATGTATTCTCTTAACTATTTTCTGCAAAAAACCGCAACACATCAGACACCGATATCGGCATCCTGATATGAATGCAGTAATTCACGTACCACACTGGTCGCAAAACTGCCCGCAGGTAGCCAGAATTTCACTTCCACGGTCGCATCATCCTGCCATTCCCAGTGCATCTGTTGCGGATACAGCAGTATCGCGCGCCGGGACGATTCAACCCGTTCACGCTTGACCAGCGACCACAGTGTTTCTTGTCCCGCCAAAGCCTGCTCTTCAAATTCGCGCGCATCATCTTGCGTACCCAGCTCACTATCACCAGGCAGCGGCGCGGTAATCTGGAGTTCACCAGCATCAAGGCGCGCCTGTGAGGCTTCCAGTTCGTCAGGCTTAGCAACAAACCAGCTGCCGCGACCTGTCAACTGCAATGCGTCACCAGACAAAACGGTTTTCGCCTGCTCTCCCGCCAGTCTTGCGCTGGCAACCTGATTAAACATCGCACTGCGGCTGGCGGAAAGATAAAAACTACGTTTATTACGTTCTTTTACCCGAATGTCGTTATTCGCCCAAAGACGAGCCTGCTCAAGATTATTTCCGTTGCGTCCGAAACGCTGGCTGCCGAAATAATTAGGAACGCCGTTCGCGGCAATCAGCGTCAAACGAGCATCAACCTCGCGTCGATCGCTGACCTGACGCAGTACCAGAGTAAAATAGTTACCCCGCAGCGTACCGATGCGCAGTTTGCGACGGTGGCGAGCAGATTCCAGCACGTCACAGCCTTCAAGCGCCAGAGAGGAGAAATCCGGCGTGTCCTTGCCCGGCATATGCAGACAGAACCACTGTTCGGTGACAGCATGACGATCTTTCAGGCCCGCATAGCTCACGGCACGTAGCGGCAAGCGAGCGAATTTCGCCAGCATTTCGGCCACAAATTGCGTATTGCAGCCGCGCTTGCGCACGCGCAACAGAACATGCTCACCGTCACCGTCCGGCTGGAATCCCAGATCTTCAACGACGACAAAATCTTCCGCAGCGGACTTCAATGAGCCGGTAGCCTGTGGTTTGCCGTGCAACCAAACGAGTTGTTCGCTATTTTCCATCGTTATCCTACAAAATCATGACCGGACGACTCGCAGCCATGACATTGTTTTTTATACTGTTAATTTTCTATGATTGATAAAATCTTGCTGATAAGACATTGATTACAAAAAAACGGCTTACCACGCGACGATTTCGCCCGTTCCTTTTTTCACCAGCAAGGCAACGGCTTCGCAGGCAATACCTTCACCACGACCAGTAAACCCAAGCTGCTCTGTCGTGGTGGCTTTCACATTGACGTCATCCATATGACACAGCAAATCTTCTGCCAGATTCACGCGCATTTGCGGAATATGCGGTGCCATTTTAGGTGCCTGCGCAATAATCGTAACGTCCAGATTTCCTAACTGATAGCCTTTTTCGTTGATACGACGCCAGGCTTCACGCAGCAAACCACGGCTGTCCGCACCTTTAAACGCCGGATCGGTATCAGGAAACAGCTTGCCAATGTCGCCCAGCGCAGCGGCGCCCAACAGGGCATCCGTCACCGCGTGCAGAACCACATCCCCATCGGAATGCGCCAGCAGGCCCTGAGTATAAGGAATTCGCACGCCACCGATCACCAGCGGACCTTCTCCACCGAACTTATGGACATCAAAACCGTGACCGATACGCATCGCGCGTTCTCCTTATATGTATTTAACGAATAAATTTAGCGAATAAAATGAGGTTACTGCAAACTGGTTAAATAGAATTCGGCTAATGCCAAATCCTCTGGACGAGTGACTTTGATATTATCCGAACGTCCGCTGATAATTTGCGGGCGATAGCCACAATATTCCAACGCGGAGGCTTCATCTGTGACGGCAACGCCATCCTGAAGCGCACGTTGCAGGCACTGTTTCAACAGCGCGGCGGGAAAGAGCTGCGGCGTCAGCGCATGCCACAAATCGTTCCGTTCTACCGTGCGATCGATAAACCCATCCGTACTGCGCTTCATGGTATCACGAACCGGGGCGGCTAAAATTCCACCAACGTCACTCTGCTCGACAATCGCCAGCAGGCGCGTCAGATCGTCCTGATGCAGACACGGACGCGCCGCGTCATGCACCAGCGCCCATGCGCTATCGGCAACGGCGGACAGCCCAGCCAGCACGGAATCGGCACGCTGCCGCCCGCCCGTTACGGTACAAATACGGGGGTCGTTAGCAATCATCAGGGTATGAAAAAATGCGTCATCGGGACTGATGACGACAACGACACGCTGCACGCGTGGATGGCGTAAAAGCGCGCCGATGGTGTGTTCAAGAATGGTTTTATGGCCGGTTGCGTCATTGCCAATCGTCAGATACTGCTTAGGACGATCGTTTTGCATTCTGCTGCCGTTACCCGCGGCGGGCAGAACGGCAACAATATCAGGCGGGGAAAGGCTCGGTGTCTGCATGCGTCAACGTTGTGTATTGTTGGATGGCGAAGGATTAGATGAAGTCGTATTCACGTTACGGTGGTTCGATTCCGGTACCAGACGATAGAAGCTTTCACCGGGTTTGATCATTCCCAGTTCATTGCGTGCGCGCTCTTCAATCGCTTCCTGTCCGCCATTGAGATCGTCAATTTCGGCAAACAGTTGTTCGTTACGGTCTTTTAATTTGGCGTTGTTCCCCTGCTGGACAACAACATCATCCTTCACCCGAACATAATCATGAATGCCATTCTTGCCCAGCCACAGTGAGTACTGAAGCCAGCCAAGCAATATCAATAATAACAGCGTAAGCTTTCCCATCCCGCCCCCTGAAAAACCGCCTAATCATCCCATAACTTTTGTTTCGACTCCACTGTGTCCGGCAGTGGAAGGCAAGATTCACCTTGCCACCTCCCTAAATGGGGATATTTCGGGCAGGAATTCGCACCAAGCCAGCCGCCAAGTCACCTTCTCGCCATCTATGCATTATCTTCGCGCTTTCTGCCGCCTCCCCGTAACGAGAAGGCACAACCCCATAGGAAATACCGGGATAAAACCGGCTACAGGAAAACGTCAGTTGAACCATTAATGCTATCTGTGTATTTTTATGCATACAAAGTGCATAAAAAAAGAAAATTTTACGTTTAAACCAGGAGAAAACCATGTTCAAAAAACTGTTATTCGTTGGCGCGCTCTGCGCCACCGCATTATCCACAACCGTACTCCCAACCAGCGCCTTCGCTGCAGAGCCCACTTACGTAGTCGGCTCTGGCGGAACCTATCGTCCTTTTGAGTTTGAAAACGCGCAGAAAGAGCTGGAAGGCTTTGATATTGATATTATTAAAGCGATCGCCAAGGCGGAGAATTTCAATATCAAGCTGGTCAATACACCGTGGGAAGGTATCTTCGCAACCCTTAACTCCGGCGATCGCGACATTATCATCTCCGGCATCACGATTACCGACAAGCGTAAGCAAATGGTCGATTTCTCCGCGCCTTATTTCCCCGCCGAGCAGTCTATTGTGGTGCCTAAAGGTTCTACGATCGACTCGATTGCCGCATTGAAAGATCACAAAGTCGGTGTCGTGAACTCCAGTACCGCCGATGTCGTGGTCTCTGACGTATTAGGGAAAAACAGTACATCGATTAAGCGCTTCGATAACACCCCATTAATGTTACAAGAGCTGTATGAAGATGGCGTGGGTGCCGCGGTTGGCGATGTGGGTGTGGTGAAGTTTTACATTAAGACTCACCCTGAAAAACAGTTCAATCTGGTTTCCGATGCCAAATTCGAACGCCAGTATTTTGGGATCGCTGTAGCGAAAGGCAACGATCAACTGCGTGAGAAGATTAACGCCGGGTTGAAAAAAATCGTTGCCGATGGCACCTACGCCAAAATCTATCAGACCTGGTTTGATAACAACGTTCCGACCTTACCCGCAGAATAACGCCTGCAATACACTGCGAACCTCTCCTGGTCTCCATCGCCTCACGCGAGACGTCGCACTAACCGGACAGCCTGCCTGTCCGGTTTAATTTAAAAGAATCATTACGTTAGCCTATTCAAAAAAGGAAACGATCTTGACGGGATTTCGTTGGGAGATCATTCAGGAGTATGCCCCGCTATTCATGGAAGGCACCTGGATGACCATCAAATGCACCATTATCTGTGTCATTCTTGGCACCTGCTGGGGATTAACGCTCGGATTAGGCCGCGTAGCGCAAGCGCCGCACGGGCCGTGGAAATATATCCTGCACTACGGCGTTCAATGGCCGGTACGCATCTACATTAGCGCCTTTCGCGGTACGCCGCTGTTTGTACAAATCATGGTGGTGCACTTTGCTCTGGTACCGCTATTCATCAACCCGCGCGACGGATTGCTGGTGACCAGCAATATCATGTCAGTCGATTTTGCCCGCACGTTACGCGCAGATTACGGCGCATTCCTCTCCTGCATTGTGGCCATTACGCTGAATGCGGGTGCCTATGTCTCTGAGATATTCCGCGCGGGTATTCAGTCAATCGATCGCGGCCAAATGGAAGCATCCCGCTCGCTCGGCATGAGCTATGGCCGCACCATGCGGAAAGTCATCCTGCCACAGGCTTTTCGCCGCATGCTGCCGCCACTGGGTAACAACGCTATCGCGATTGTGAAAGATTCATCGCTGGCTTCGGCGATCGGATTGGCGGATCTCGCCTATGCCGCTCGCACGGTGTCAGGCGCTTACGCCACGTATTGGGAACCCTACCTGACGATTTCCATTGTCTATTGGGTTATTACTTTCCTGCTCTCTCTACTGATGCGGCACATGGAAACGAGGTTTGGCAAAAGTGATTCACGTTAACAATCTGCAAAAACAGTTTGGCGATACCCATGTCCTGCGCGGTATTTCCTGCGACATCGCGCCTCAGGAAGTGCTCTGCCTGATTGGTCCATCCGGATCAGGAAAAAGTACCTTTTTGCGCTGTATCAATGCGCTGGAGACCCTGTCAGCAGGCGAGATTACGGTCAACGGTTTTGCCATTCACGATAAGAAAACCGATATCAATCGCATGCGCGAAAGCGTGGGTATGGTATTTCAGCGCTTTAATCTGTTTCCACACATGACGGTGTTAGAAAATGTGATTATGGCACCGATGGATGTGAAAAAATTGCCCCGTGCTCAGGCCGTTGAACGCGCTAAAGTGTTGCTCAGTAAAGTCGGTTTGCTGGATAAAATTGATGCCTGGCCAAACAGCCTGTCCGGAGGTCAACAGCAGCGTGTTGCAATTGCCCGCGCGTTAGCGATGGAACCGACAATCATGCTGTTTGATGAACCAACCTCGGCGCTGGACCCAGAACTGGTTGGCGAAGTGCTGGCGGTCATGAAAACACTGGCGAATGAAGGCATGACTATGGTCATCGTGACCCATGAAATGGCCTTTGCCAGAGAAGTGGCTGATAGAGTGATCTTTATCGATCAGGGGATTATTCAGGAACAGGGGACGCCAGAGGAAATATTTACTCATCCGAGTAACCCGCGTACGCAGGCTTTCCTAAGCAAGATACTGTAAATACGCTATAAATTGTAAAACCAAGGCTGTCAGCCTCTTCTACACTGACAGCCTTTTTCACCACCCCGTAAGAAAAGAAAATACCAGCCAGAACAGGCAGATCACCGTCAGTCCCGTCGCAAAAAGCGTATAAAAAATATAGCCTCTCAGCAGAAAGCTAAACCCGACGCCCACCAGCACCGAAAACGGCATCAGCGCCAGAAAGAACGGCCAGGTGTAGAGCATGAAGAAAAACGTGGTATTGGAGCCGTATACCAGAAAGGGAATGCTAAAGGCCAACCAATAGAAGGAGAACCCCGTCACCGCCCCCATAAACAGGTAGGAAACGCCGTCATCCTCTTCTTGCGCTGGCCGAGTCTTGCTAATCGTTAACTGCGTGGCATTTTGCATAATCTTTCCCATTCTTCCCCTGCATCACCCAACAGCGCGGTGAAAAAAAGCGGGGGTGTCAGAGCTTGATAATAGCTCTCTTGCCAAGCAGATCTAACAATTGGTCTGTCAAATTTGTTACTAATTGTTCGCCATCCAGGTGACTATCCGGCGCTTCCGGGGCTTCATACGCCGAGTCGATCCCGGTGAAATTACGCAACTCTCCCGCACGGGCTTTTTTATACAACCCCTTAGGATCGCGCGCTTCACAGGTCGCTAACGGCGTATCGACGAAGACTTCAATGAACTGCCCTTCGCCCAGTAAATCTTGCACCATTTTGCGCTCGGCGCGGTGCGGCGAGATAAACGCGGTCAGCACCACCAGACCGGCATCCACCATCAGTTTGGCGACTTCACCCACGCGGCGAATGTTCTCGCGCCGATCGTCGTCGGTGAAGCCCAAATCCCGGCACAAACCGTGCCGGACGTTGTCGCCATCCAGCAGGTAAGTGCTGACGCCGCGAGCGTGTAGCGCCTGCTCCAGCTCCCCTGCCAGCGTGGATTTACCGGAACCTGACAGCCCGGTAAACCAGATAACCACGCCTTGATGACCATGCAACTTCTCGCGCGACTCACGGGTGACATCGTGCGCATGCCAAACGACGTTCTCGTCAGTCGGTTCATCGCGTAAAGACACGTTATTTGCCTCCCAGCAGGTCGCGCGCACCCCAATGCGGGAAGTGGCGACGAACCAGCGCATTCAGTTCCAGCTCAAACGCGCTGTACGCGCCCGGCTCCTGATACACCTGCTCGATAGGTTCCCTTACCAGACCTGCCCCCACCGTGACGTTACTCAGACGATCGATAAAGATCATGCCACCGGTTACCGCGTTGTGCTGATAGTTGTCCAACACCAGCGGCTCATCAAAAATCAGCTCAACCGAACCGATACCATTCAGCGGCAGATTCTCCGCGACGCGCTGCGTCAACGTATTAATCTCAACCTGATACTGAATATTCTCGACCCGAGCGCGCGTTTTCTTGCCGCCAATCTTGATGTCATAACTCTGTCCCGGCACCAGCGGCTGTTCCGCCATCCAGACCACATCCACCAGCGCATGCTGCACCGCCTTCAGCGATTCACCGCTATCGACCAGCAGGTCGCCGCGGCTGATATCAATCTCATCCGCCAGCACCAGCGTAATGGCTTCGCCTGCCTGCGCCTGCGGTAAATCACCATCGAAGGTCACAATACGGCTGACGGTAGATTCCACGCCGGACGGCAGCACTTTAACCCGCTGCCCGACGCGGATAATGCCGGAGGCCAGCGTGCCCGCGTAGCCGCGAAAATCCAGATTCGGACGGTTGACGTATTGCACCGGGAAGCGCATCGGCTGTTCCAGCGTGCGCTGCGCCACATTGACCGTTTCCAGCACGTCCAGCAGCGTTGGCCCGGTATACCAGCTCATCGTCGTGCCTGGCGTTGCGACATTATCGCCATCCAATGCGGAAATTGGCACAAAAGTGATATTCAGGTCGGTAGGCAGTTGCTGAGCAAAATCCAGATAATCCTGCTTAAACTGCTCAAATACCGTTTGCTGATAATCCACTAAGTCCATTTTGTTCACCGCCACCACCAGATCGCGGATCCCCAGCAGGGTCGCAATAAAGCTGTGGCGACGAGTTTGATCCAAGACGCCTTTACGAGCATCAATCAGCAGAATCGCCAGCTCACAGGTTGACGCGCCCGTCGCCATATTGCGCGTGTACTGCTCGTGCCCCGGCGTATCAGCGATGATAAATTTGCGCTTTTCCGTCGAAAAATAGCGGTAGGCCACGTCAATCGTGATGCCCTGTTCGCGCTCGGCCTGAAGCCCATCGACCAGCAGTGCCAGATCCAGTTTTTCGCCCTGCGTCCCAAGACGCTTGCTGTCATTGTGTAGCGTGCTGAGCTGATCTTCATAAATCTGGCGCGTATCGTGCAGCAAACGGCCAATCAGCGTACTTTTTCCATCATCGACGCTACCGCAGGTCAGGAAACGCAGCAGCGTTTTATCCTGCTGCGCATGCAAATAGGCTTCCACGCCGCCCTGCTCGGCAATCTGCTGTGCAATCGCATTATTGATGACGACGGCATCTTTCTCAGCCGCGTTTTCCGCAACTGTATCTTTTAACGAAGTTTGGCTCATTCGACGATTCCTCAGAAATACCCTTGACGCTTTTTCAGCTCCATTGAACCGGCCTGATCGCGGTCAATCACCCTTCCCTGACGCTCACTGGTGGTAGAAACCAGCATCTCTTCGATGATTTCCGGCAGCGTCTGCGCCTCCGATGCCACCGCGCCCGTCAGCGGCCAACAGCCCAGCGTGCGGAAGCGCACCATGCGTTGTTCAATCACTTCACCCGGTTGCAGATCGATGCGATCGTCATCCACCATCAGCAGCATGCCATCGCGTTCCAGCACCGGACGCGGGGCGGCCAGATAGAGCGGAACAATATCGATATTTTCCAGATAGATATATTGCCAGATATCCAGTTCAGTCCAGTTAGAAAGCGGGAAAACACGAATACTCTCGCCTTTGTTAATCTGGCCATTGTAGTTGTGCCACAGTTCCGGGCGCTGGTTCTTCGGATCCCAACGGTGGAAACGGTCGCGGAAGGAGTAAATACGCTCTTTAGCACGCGATTTCTCTTCATCGCGACGCGCCCCGCCAAATGCGGCATCAAAACCGTATTTATCCAGCGCCTGCTTCAGTCCTTCGGTTTTCATGATATCAGTGTGCTTGGCGCTGCCGTGTACAAAGGGATTAATTCCCAATGCTTCGCCCTGTGGATTGCGGTGCACCAGCAGTTCACAGCCGTAAGCTTTCGCCGTACGGTCGCGGAATTCGTACATTTCACGAAATTTCCAGCCGGTATCGACGTGCAACAGCGGGAAAGGCAGTGACCCCGGGTAGAACGCCTTGCGCGCCAAATGCAGCATCACCGAAGAGTCTTTGCCGATGGAATACATCATCACCGGATTACTGAACTCGGCCGCCACTTCGCGGATGATGTGAATGCTTTCGGCTTCAAGCTGCCGTAAATGCGTGAGTCGTTTCTCGTCCATACCCTTTCCTTAAGCCAAGTTTACTACCGCTGGGCGGCTGTCTTGCGGCACCGTCGGCGTTGTCTGACCAAACCAGGCAATCTGGTGATGCAAATCCACCACCTCGCCAATCACCAGCAGCGCCGGTGTCGGCGCTTGCCGTGCCAAATGTTCTAACTCTTGCAGCGTGCCGATTTGCACCAGCTGATCGTGTCGGGTGCCGCGGCTGATTACCGCGACAGGGGTCTGCGCTGAGCGGCCATGCGCGATAAGCTGCTGCGAAATTTCAGCGGCCTTCATCGTTCCCATATAAATCGCCAATGTCTGACGCCCGCGCGCCAGCGTTGACCAGTCCAGTTCGTCGCCATCCGGACGACAGTGACCGGTAATAAAAAGCACGCTTTGTGCGTAGTCACGATGCGTTAACGGGATCCCCGCATACGCCGTGACGCCCGCCGCAGCCGTCACACCGGGCACCACCTGAAACGTGATGCCAGCCTGCGCCACCGCCTGCAACTCTTCGCCACCGCGGCCAAAAATAAAGGGATCGCCGCCTTTCAGGCGGACTACCCGTTTGCCTTCCTGCGCCAACGTCACCAGTAGCTGATTAATCTCATCCTGTGGCAGCGAATGCGCACTGGCACGCTTTCCAACGCAGATGCGTTCAGCATCGCGGCGCACCAGATCCAACACGTCGGGGCTGACCAGATGGTCATACAGCACCACGTCCGCCTGCTGCATCACCTGCAGCCCGCGCAACGTAAGCAATCCAGCATCGCCGGGGCCTGCGCCAACCAGCGCCACTTCACCGCGTGCTGCCGCGGGCAGTTGCTGCTCGTCTTGCTGATTAACCAGTTGCTGTTGCAATTCGTCTTCGGCCTGCGCGAGCTGTCCGGCGGACACCAGCACCGCAAAGCGTCCGACAAACAGCCGTTCCCAAAAGCGACGGCGTGCCGACATCGAATGCAGTCGGGTTTTAATCCTGTCGCGCCAGCTTCCGGCGATGTCCGCCATCGTGCCCAAACTGGCGGGCAGTAATGATTCCAGCTTTTCACGCAGCAAGCGTGCCAGCACTGGCGCTTGCCCACCGGAGGAAATCGCCACCACCAGCGGAGAGCGATCGACAATCGAGGGGAAAATAAACGAGCACTTCGGCTGATCGTCCACCACGTTCACCAGCAAATGACGCTGATTGGCCGCCTCAAACACGGCCGCGTTCAACTCAGCGTCATCCGTGGCGGCAATCACTAAAAACACGTCAGATAGCAAGTCAGGCGTAAAAACCTGCGCCAGCCATTCAATCTTCCCGGTCTGATGCTGCACAGCCAACGGTTCGGCCAGTGCCTGCGCGACGATTTTTACCTCCGCACCCGCGCGTTGCAGTAGATCGATTTTGCGCGTCGCAACCTCGCCGCCGCCGACAACCAGTACCGGGCGCTGACGAAGATCGGCAAATATAGGGAGATAGTTCACAATCGCCTTAACTAAGCAAAAAAGTAGATAATGCGACTATACGGTGAGGACAGAACACTTATGAAATGCCGAATTGGAATGACAAGTTCCGTAATGGAATAACACCACGTTTACAACTGAGATTGGGTGGGCTCTTCCCCTAACAAAGGCTGTTTCTTATACACAAATCCACAGGCTTTGCAGATTTTGTCATTCTCCGGCGTAAAAAATTATGCTGAGGAGATAGCAGGCTTAGGATGAGCCGCATGGACGCGGCGAAAGCTTGCGCCACGCAGGGAGCGTGTCGCAAGCGGTCCGTGAAGCCTGATATCGACGAAGGCACCGCGTCAGCGGCATAATTTACGCTGAAAGCCTCGGGGTCACGGGGCGAGCGGCGATTGAGCCGCCCCGTGTCGGGCGAGTGCTGCGAATTAGCATGGAATGACAATACTGTAGCGCACGAAACCGTCTCCTCATCTGCATAAAAATATGGCTAAGAGACAAACGACAATGTGTCAGGTTCCTTTACCCTTCGTGCAGCCCGCACTCGCGCTTTAAGCCGAAGAAGCGGGTTTCCTCTTCACTCATGCCCGGTTCCCATTTGCGGGTGGTGTGCGTATCGCCAACAGACAGATAGCCCTGATCCCACAGCGGGTGATAGCTCAGACCATTTTCTTTCAGATATTGATACACCGTCCGGTTATCCCAATCGATAATCGGTAGGAATTTGAAGACGCCACGCTGAATCGCCAGCACCGGCAAGTCTCCCCGGCTGCCGGACTGCTCACGGCGCAGGCCAGCAAACCACGTTTTTGCCTTTAACTCGCTCAGCGCCCGATTCATCGGCTCAACTTTATTCAGCAGGTTGTAGCGCTCAATGCCTTCCACGCCCTGTTCCCACAGCTTGCCGTAGCGCGCTTCTTGCCAGGCCGCGGATTCAGCGGCGCGATACACTTGCAGATTCAGTTTCAACTGATCCGTCAGCGCATCAATAAACTGATAGGTTTCAGGGAACAGATAGCCCGTATCCGTGAGGATGACCGGGATATCCGGTCGCTGTTGTGTCACCAGATGCAGCGATACCGCAGCCTGAATACCGAAGCTGGACGACAACACATAATCGCCCGGCAAATTCTCCAGCGCCCAGCTTACTCTTTCCTGTGCAGACAGCTGTTCAAGCTGACCATTCACGACAGCCAGCGCTGCCGCCTGCTCCGCTTTCGGTAACGCGTTGAGCGCCTCAAGGTTAAATTCGGCCATCAGGCTCTCCTGTCAGTCATAAAAATCGCGCGCGGGATCCAGCACCGGTCTAATGATGTTGGTGCGAATGGTGAAATCACCGAAGCCTTCGTTCGGCTGGCGATCCTGTGCCCACAGTCCAATAAGCCGATCGATTTCCGCCAGGATCTCGGTTTCATTAATGTTCTCGCGATACATACGAGGAATACGTGTCCCTTCGCGATTCCCACCGAGGTGCAGGTTGTAACGCCCTACCGCTTTACCCACCAGACCGATTTCCGCCAGCATCGCGCGGCCGCAGCCGTTCGGGCAGCCCGTGACGCGCAGAACAATGTGTTCATCACCCACACCGTGCTGCTGCATGATATCTTCCACTTTCGTGACAAACTCCGGCAGGAAACGCTCGGCTTCCGCCATCGCCAGCGGACAGGTGGGGAACGACACGCAGGCCATTGAATTCTTGCGCTGCTCGCTCACGCTGTCATCAATCAAACCGTGTTCACGCGCCAGCGCATCAATCTTCGCTTTGCTCCGTGCAGGCACGCCAGCGATGATCAAATTCTGGTTCGCCGTTAAGCGGAAATCTCCTTTATGGATTTTAGCGATTTCCGCCAGACCGGTTTTCAGCGGACGGCCCGGATAATCCAGAATACGACCGTTTTCGATAAACAGCGTCAGATGCCATTTATTGTCGATGCCTTTTACCCAGCCAATACGATCGCCACGCCCGGTGAATTCATACGGACGCACCGCTTCAAATTTCACACCGGCACGCGCTTCCACTTCCTGCTTGAAGTTGTCTACACCTACGCGCTCCAGCGTGTATTTGGTTTTCGCATTTTTACGGTTAGTACGGTTGCCCCAATCACGCTGCGTGGTCACCACCGCTTCCGCGATGGTCAGCGTATGTTCGATGGAAATGTAGCCCAGCTCGCTGGCGGTACGCGGGTAAGTTTCTTTATCACCGTGCGCGATAGACAGCCCACCGCCCACCAGCACGTTGAAGCCCACCAGACGGCCATTATCGGCAATCGCGACAAAATTGAGATCGTTCGCATGCAGATCCACATCGTTCTGCGGCGGAACCACGACCGTGGTTTTGAACTTACGCGGCAGATACGTCGAACCCAGAATCGGTTCTTCATCCGTCGTTGCTACCTTTTCCTGATCCATCCAGATCTCGGCATAGGCACGCGTGCGCGGCAGCAGATGTTCAGAGATCTTTTTCGCCCACTCATATGCCTGTTGATGCAGTTCGGATTCGATCGGGTTAGACGTACACAGCACGTTACGGTTCATGTCGTTCGCCGTCGCCAGCGCATCCAGACCAATGCTATTCAGCATCTGGTGTACCGGCTTCACGTTCGATTTGAGAATACCGTGATACTGGAACGTCTGGCGGTTCGTAATACGAATGCTGCCATATATCGTGCTTTCGCCAGCAAATTTATCGATCCGCAGCCACTGCTCCGGCGTCATCACGCCACCGGGCAAACGGCAGCGCAGCAGCATCGCATGGCGCGGTTCCAGTTTCTGCTCGGCACGCTCGGCGCGAATATCACGGTCATCCTGCTGATACATACCGTGGAAACGGATCAGCAGAAAATTGTCGCCTTTGAAGCCGCCAGTCAGACCATCGTTCAGGTCTTCAGCAATTGTGCCGCGCAGGAAGTTACTTTCTGTCTTCATGCGCTCAGCATCAGTGAGCTTCCCTTCAACCACCAGGGGACCAGGGTGTTTTTCACTGAAAACGTATTTTTCGCTCATTAGTACACATCTCGCTGATAACGGCGCTCAAGGCGCAGATCGCTTAAAAACTCATCGGCCTGTTCACTGTCCATGCCGCCATGCTCAACTATCACGTCCAGCAGCGCCCGCTCGACGTCTTTCGCCATACGGTTGGCATCACCACACACGTACAGGTGCGCACCGTCCTGAATCCAGCGCCAGACTTCCGCGCCCTTTTCCCGCAGCTTGTCCTGTACATAGATTTTGTGTGCCTGATCGCGCGACCACGCCAGATCGATGTTGGTCAGCAGGCCATCTTTAACGTAGCGCTGCCATTCAACCTGATACAGGAAATCTTCCGTGAAGTGAGGGTTACCAAAGAACAGCCAGTTTTTCCCCTCGGCCCCTTCGGCATCGCGCTGCTGCATAAACGCGCGGAACGGCGCAATCCCGGTGCCCGGCCCGATCATGATGACCGGCGCATCGGAATTGGCAGGCAGACGGAAGTTATCGTTGTGTTCGATGAAGACGCGGATTTCATCGTCTTCACTCAGTCGGTCAGCCAGATAGCTGGAGGCGCCACCGGCACGCTCGCGGCCTTCGTATTCGTAGCGCACCACGCCAACGGTGATATGCACTTCGCTTTCGACTTCCGCCTGCGAGGAGGCAATAGAGTAAAGACGCGGCGTCAGCGGACGCAGCAGACCCAGCAGTTGCTCCGCCGTCAGTTCCGTCGGCGCTTGTCGCACCATATCCACCAGCGGTGTGCGCTGCGCGAACTGCTGAAGCGCAGGTTTATCGGCCAGCAGCGACAGCAGTGTTTCATTACGCGACAGTGCCGCATATTTCTCGACGATCGGCGCGGTGTTTTGCGTCAGCTCAAAGTGGCTTTTCAGCGCCTGCGATAGTGGCAGCGTCTTGCCGTCAACGCTGACGGGCTCATCCCCCTTCAGCCACAGCAGTTCCAGCAATTCCTGCACCAGTGCGGGATCGTTATCAAACCACACGCCCAGCGCATCTCCCGGCTGGTAGCGCAAACCGGAATCGCCCAGATCGATCTCGATATGGCGCACATCCTTTTCGGAATTACGCCCGGTTACTTTCTGATTCACCGCAAACGTGGCATGCAGCGGCGAGGATTTGCTGTACGGGCTACTGGTAATTTCATCCAGTGCGCCCTGAGCGGCAATCTGCGCGACGGCTTCGCCCTGAACCGGCACCCGCGCCTGCAAAATATCAACCAGCTGGCGACGCCACTGTTCGGCCAGCGCTTGATAATCCACATCGGCATCCACACGATCCAGCAGACGCTCCGCGCCCAGCTCAGCCAGACGGTTATCGAAATCCTTACCCGCCTTGCTGAAGAATTCGTAAGAAGTATCACCCAGACCAAACACGGCAAACGCGGTGTCTTTCAGCGCCGGGGCTTTCTTGGACAGCAGGAACTTATGCAGCGCGACCGCTTCTTCCGGCGGCTCGCCTTCCCCCTGCGTCGAGGTCACGATCAGCAGCAGTTTTTCCTGCCCGATTTGCTTGAACTTGTAATCACCCGCATTGACCAGATTAACGGATAGCTTGGCTGCCAGCAGGTCGTCACGCAGCTGTTCCGCGACGCGACGTGCGTTACCGGTCTGTGAGGCAGAAATCAGCGTGATGGTTTGTACCGGCACCGTTACTGCGGAAGCGGTAGCCGCCGCGGCGATCGTGGTACCAGACTGCACGTTCCCAGGCTGTTGTACCAGCCCCCAGAAATAGCCGGATAGCCAGGCCAGCTGCGTCGATGAGAAATCACCGGTTGCCGCCTGTAAACGCGTTAATTGCTCCGCACTCAGCGGAAGCAATGAAGTGGGGGAAACCGGAGTAGTCATTGTGATTTCTGTTTCCTTGTGCCTGTGCAGTTAGCCAACAACGCTAATACAAAAACATGCAATAAAAAGATGGATGGAGGATAAGGGTAACGATCTGCATCTTAACAATTAAAGAAATGATGGAAATATTAAATAACCAAAATGACTAAATGGTTTTTCTGATAGTCCTTATTGCTTAAAGTGTTATAGCCGATGGCATGCGCCTTTCATGGCGAAATCGGTAAGATATACATTAGGAAAGCGGGGCTGCGACGCAACCCCATACAGACAGGGTGTGAGTTAAATTTTCAGGACTTTCATGCCGAAATCGTCTGGACTCACGATGTTTTCGAGCTGGCCGACCTGCAACAAGTCGCCTTTAGAGACGACGCTGCTGATATTGGTGTCAGGAAAGCGGAGGTTTTTGACGAGGTGCACCGCAATAGGTCGCCCCTTTTTATCAATATCCATCACCCATCCAAGGAAGCCTCCCGAATATTTCGCCAGGCTGCCTATTGGGTAGAGACCATAAATCTGGACGTATTTAACCAGCACCGCCTTGTCATAGGCGGCGTTCGCCTCATAGATTTTGCGGTAGGCAGCCAACGGCGTGCGGGGCGAAACACCATTACGCGCATGCCTGAGCTTATTAATCGCCTTAATCACAGAGACCAAGCGGACTAACGGCGACAATGGTTCAGCGCGTTTGCCGTGCGGATAGCCGCTGCCGTCCAAACGCTCGTTAGCATTCTCGATGACATCGCGGCAAGTTGGGCTGATTGCCCAGCCCAGTTCACGTAACTTCTCGCACAGCACCGCCACGTGACCGCTCAGGATCGCTTTCTGTGTCGGATTCATGTTGACCTTTAGCGACGGCAGGCGGGCGTTGACCAACAGCGGCTTCCCCATGGTGTGGAGTAACGCACCTAACACCGCCTCGCGCGCATAGGGATCGTGCGGATCGGCAAGGAGCAGCATGTCGGCCAGCTTTCCCGCAACCTGCACGGCATGCCTGACCCAATCCGCCTCATCACGCAGAAACGACAGCGCATACAGAAAAGCCTTTCTCTCTTTTTTGACCATATAAAGCAGGGTATCGACACAGTCATAAAAGATCTCAACAGGCAGTTGATTGCGCGTTTTGATGTACATCAACCCAATCTGAAGCCGGTGGGCAACCTCCATGACGCCCCGTTCCATAGGCGTCTGGCGGGTGCGTTTCTCGCGTTCCTGACTTTCTCGCAGCAAGATATTTTTCTCCTTAGTGCCAGGAATGAACAGCGGAGATGAATACACCATGCTGCCAGTGACGCCGGTTCGGTATGCCGCCTCTCTTTCCGACTCATGCGTATAATGAAGCAGGGCTTCAGACTGGGATGAAGACAAATTGATAAACTGGATGCCGACGGCTGCATAGCCATTATTCCCAAAGGGGCGTATATGACGAATTCTTCCCTCAGCATAAAAGCTTTCCCCGTTAGGAAATTCCAGCGTAATGCCGGGGATATTCTGCCCCACATCAATCGCAATGCTTTCAACCAGATCGATTTCGACCATACACCCACCGGTCGATAAATTACGCAGCGTTCCAGGCACGTTAAGCGTATGCATATATACGTCGATGCGAACACGAGCCTGCATGCCAAGAATAAAAGGAATACGAATCGCACCTCTGTTTTCAGTGACGAAAACCGAGTCTGGCAGGCGACACTCCAGACGATAAAACATACTGTCTGTCTTGAATAATTGAGTAGAAATATTACACAGACTGTAAGTTTCTCGTTCGATGTTCTCCGTACCTTTGAGCGCTTCCAGATCAAAGTTCAAACCACCATCGGCAAGATATCTGTCGATATCTGAACCAGAATATTCTACTGCCAACACAATACGGTTTTTATCCAGATTCAATTCCGCAACGTCAGCCTTTAATGCATATAGCATATCCTTGGCATAGATAGACATCACATATGGATGTTGCAGCAATGCGCTAATCACTTTAGCGGGAGGAGGAGAAAAATGTTCCACTATAATATCTACCTATTAACGCGATGGTGATATACCCCAAAATCCAAAAAGGACTTCTCTTTTTAATAAAATGAATGCTCACACGGAATTAAATGCTGATTCTTACTGAGCAGAACATCACCCAGATTCAATTCTGAGTTTTTCTCCCTCTTGATAGGATTACGAAACGGCAATCTTAACGTCGCTTATCATCCTAACAAGGATACTATGAAGTCACAACGGTCACACACCACTGCCAGATCGATTTAAATTCAAACAAAAACAACTTAAGAACCAATAAAACAAAACAAACCAAATTAAAACACCAATTAAATTAATTAAATCAGGATAAAACACCAAACATAACATAGATTTAAACGATCATTATTTTTCATTCAATAGCTATTAGCTATCAAATGAGAATTATTGATCATTTTAAACAATTTCCAACTATTCCAAATTGCTGTGTAGAATCCAGACGAGCAAGGCTGTGGAATTCCTATTTCTATGGAGAGGGTGAGTAATCAGTAAAATGAATACAACAACATTGAATATTGATGGAAAAATTCTTAGGCTGACAGCAGAGTTCCAGCCTATCATCCATCTCCCTCACAATAAAATATTCCGCTATGAAGCCCTCGCCAGGTTTTATAATTCGGAAGGCGCACTGATATCAACGCAACAAACCATAGATAAAATAGAGAAATCTAAGGCAATCGATAAAGTAACAGACTTTATGTTTGATGTTGTCTGTCAGGTAATAAAAAACAAAAGCAGCATGACAATATCTTTCAATCTTTCACATTTACTTTTTAATAACTCCGCCTATCTGGAAAAGTTATACCAAAAATGTATTACGCATGAGGTTAACCCGCAGAATATAGAAATAGAGATCAGTGAAAAAACGACGCGGCAGCAGTTAATAGATGGGATACCTTTTTTAAATCAGGCAAAAAAATATGGCTTTATGCTTTCGTTAGATGACTTCGGCGCAGGAAACCTACAAATAGACAGCCTGAGCTTGTTTGACTTCGATACCATAAAGATCGATCGTTCTATTATTGATGGCATCGGTAAAGAAGAGACAAAATCACAAAAACTAAAGGTCTTATTGAACAAACTTATCCCTCTTGGGGTAAATATTATCTGTGAAGGCGTTGAGAAAGCGACGGATTTGAACCGGTTAAATAAATACCACCCCATTGGGATTCAAGGATATATCTTCTATCGGCCACTCACATTCAGCCAATTAAGGCTGCTGGAGGGCTTTTAGCCGATATCTTCAGCCTCTCTGCCCCGCCAACAACCTCTTAGACGATCGACATTAGCGAACAGGCTCACATTTCTGGCGTTCGCCACAGGAATTTATCCTTTTACAATGGCGTATCAATGCGATACTCACGCCAGTGGCAACGGGAGAAAAATGATGTGGCAACGGCGCGCGCTGGAACTCAATACGCAGGATATTTGGCACTGGCAACAGGTCCTCTCAGTCACCGATTACGCTCGAGAACAGGGTTTCAATACGCTGGTGCTGGGTGCTGCGGATTTGCTGGATAAACTGGTGACGCCAGAAGCCTACAATAACGCGCGTTTTGACGATCGCATCAGCAGCCAGCAGCGTTCTCGCTGTGTTTACCTGAATCAGGTCGCGGCGCATTGCCGTGAACAGGGGCTGGCGCTGTATCTGCAATGCAAAGAGCTGTCGTTCCCCACAGATTTACTGCTCCATCACCCGGAATTGCTGGACGACAAACATAGCCTCCGCATGGATACCGATTTTTGGTGCGACTACCTTGCCGCCAAAGTCGAACTGCTGATGCAGCAGATCCCACGCCTGAGCGGCCTGCTGCTGGCGATATCCAACAGCGACAGCCTGCTGCGCTTTTCCGCCCCTTCCGGCGATGAGATCAACGGCGTCGTTCCCGTTACGACACACTGGCCGACCAACGCCGACAGCGAGCAGATCTACCACCGCCTCTTCTCCGCTGTCGCACGCGTGATGCACTACCACCAGCGTCATCTGGTATTGCGCGCCTTTCCCGCCAGCCATCAGGACATCGGTAATGTCCTGAACGCCATTCGCACATTGCCGGAATCCGTCTCTGTCGCCATCAAAGTCACACCGGAACGCTTCTGGCCTGAGTTTCCCAATAACCCCGCGCTGCTGGACATCAGCGGGCGTGAGGTCTGGGTTGAACTGGATTTGGCTGGGGAAGAAGTGGGCTGGGGAAATCTCCCCTTCCTGCGCTACACCGAAGTTCAGGGGCGGCTGCTGTGGTGTCGGGAGAAAAACCCGGCGATTATCAGCGCACTGTGCCGTATCAGTTGGGAAGGCGTGGACAACCACAGCGTGATCGGCACGCTCAGCGAATTTACGCTATTCGCCTGTTCTCGCTTACTCACTCACCAAACCGCATCGACAAACGAAAGTGCGCTGTTTGCACAATGGCTGATGGCGCGTTATCAATGGCAGCCGGATGAGACGGTGCGGCATACGATGCAGGCTCTGCTGGATCAGGCACATCAAGCTATCTCCCTGTCGCTGTACGCCCGCCACCACGTTTTTCATCGCCACAGTCTGCTGCCGACCAGCTTTGGTCAGGCGATCTGGAGCCTGTACGGTCAGCTCAACCGCAACCACTGGCTGCCGGGCTCCGGTCAGGATATTACCTTCGATCCGCAGCACGCCGAGCTGGCGTCGCAGAATCTCTACCACATCGCGAAAGAGAAAGATGCCGCGTGGCAGTTGGCGGAACAGTGCCAACAGGCCGCCCTGCAATTCTCCCGTGAACACACGATGCCGGAAGCGCTCAGACACCGCTGGCAGCAGGAATGGCGCGGTTTGACGCTGTACTGCCGCGCCTTTGTTCACGCGCAGAAAGCCTTCTTCACGCTGCACTACTGCAAACAGGTGGAGAACAACTGGACGCTGCGGGAAATCGCCAAAACCAATATTCAGGCGCTGTACGGTATCGGGCATGAGATGGAGGATTTCTGCCTGCAACACCGGGCGTACCCGGTGAGCATGCATGTGATGTTTGATGCCGGGCGTCCACGCGCGTTAGCCGATAGCCTGCAACAGCAGTTGACTGAACTCACGTAACGCACCGGCCAAGAAAATACCGTAGTCAGTAACGGACTTAGTTATTCGCTTAGCGAATCACCCGCTTCAGGATGCGCTCGCCTGAATTGCTGAAGTTTTTCGCCGATTCTTCCACGCTCTTTTTGCCGTAGTCGAGCTGTTCGATAGTTTGCAGGATCAGGCTGGCAAGCTGCGGATCTTCAAGATACGAGGACACAGGCGTTTGCATCGGTTTTTCCAGCGCCATCGAGAGTCCGACAACCGATAGATCGTTCGTATCCAGCTTCTGCTTTTCTTCCAGCGCTTGTCTGGCAATACGGCTGAGCGGAATACCGCGCTCGGTGCCCATCAGCAGCGCACCTTCAGGATCGTTCATCAGATAATTCAGCAACAGCGCCGCTTCTTTCGGATGTTTGGTATTTTTACTGATGGCAAACAACATGGATGGTTTGAAAAACTGCCCGGAATTATCCGATCCCGGCGTCATGATGTACGGCCCTAATTCGAGCTTGCCGGGTGCCGCCAGCGGATCGGCGTATTTCTTCACAACCGAAATCCACAGATGGGCGCCGCCATATTCCCCATTAATCCAGGGGCGTGTTTCATACATGCCAACTTTGCCAAACGCGTTGTAATACTTCGAGGACGGCATCACATGTTCGTCGATCAAACGCTTATAGAAGCGAAACGCCTCGATCCATTGCGCCTCACTGTAGTTAAAGCGTTTGTTCTTTTCGTCGATCATGCCGATCTGGTATTTCTGCGTCATGTAATAGTTGAGCAGTTCCAGCAATCCTTCGCCGCTGTCCTGCGCAGGCGATGCGATGGGGAAATAATTATCACCCAGTTTCTCTTTAAATACCTTGCCCGCATGGAACAACTCATCCCAGGTGGTGGGATACGGCAACCCGGCTTTCTTCCAGGTTTCCGTGTTGTAGTACATCACCAGCGCATTTAACGAGGTAGAAATCGCGTTCACCTTGCCGTCAATCGTCGCGGGCTTCAGCGCATCTTCGGGGAAATCCTGCAATTTCAGCGTATCAGTCAGCTTATTCAGGTCATAAAAGCCGGTGCCGGTTTTGGAAAAAATCGGCAGCCAGTTCCAGTTGACCTGAAGCACATCCGGTTCTTCGCCGCTGGCAATCTGCGTGGTCAAACGGGATAAGTGCCCGTCCCAGCCGGTATATTCCGGCCTCACGCTGATGTGCGGATATTTTTTCTGAAATGCCTCCAGCGCAGTTAAGGTCGCCTGATGACGGCTGTTTCCTCCCCACCAGGAGAGGCGTAATTCCACGGGTTCAGCAGCCTGCGCGAACGAACAGAGCGCAGAGAAGGCGATGACAATCAGTCCAGGTAATCTCATTTTTCCCCCAACGACATTATTATTGTGTTTGTGCGTGTGTCTGGCGTACTGGTGTGACGATATAGATGAGAAAGCAGGTCAGGTACATAGCCGTGAATCAAACCATTTCTCGACCCTGACAAGATAGGCAGAACCCTTTTTGTCGCGCCAGTCGCTACGGCGGGAAAACGCGTGATTTGCGGGACTGGCGGAAGAAATGTTGATGACCGCATCGCGTTAGCGGGCGTTTCAACCACGCGACGCGAGCGCTATCTGGCGCAGCAGGGAGGTGCCTCACATCATTAACCGGCACACCACACCAAAAAGAGATTTATTTCACAAATAAGAAACACAAAAACAACAAAACCGCACCGCGCAGGCGGTAAAAGAGAAAAAGCAGCGTAAAAACGTGATGAAACACACACTGCATAAAACGCCACATCACCTTCTTCGTTATGCCTTTCACATTCTCTTACGCCACAGATCGGGCGCTGTGAAGCCCGCTCCAACCTCCGCAGATTTCATCACAACAGGCGCAGCCAAAGACCAGCAAACGTGCTGCAATTCGTTCATTAATGGTAAACCGTGGTGACACGATGAAACACTCTATTCAGTCATATTCCCCCGCCGCCGACGGCATCACGCTGGATACCGCCGTCTTTCAACAGGCTATCGATCGGATTGCGGCACAGGGAGGAGGCACCCTGACGGTAGAACCGGGGCGCTATCTGTTAGGAGGATTGCTGCTGCCTTCCAATTTTTGCCTGCTGTTGGAGGCAGGGGCAGAGTTAATCGTCAGCGGTGACTATGAGCAATTTGCGCAGGCCACCACCATCAGCATGGCTGAGCTGTCACACCGGGCGTTTCTTTATGCTTACCAGCAGCGCAATATCACGATCTGCGGTCAGGGTAAGATCATGGGAAATGCCGATGCCTATTTCTCGGCGGAGCCCGACGATCAGGGTTATCGCCTGCCTGCGCAACATCGCCCACGCATTGTGGTCTTTGAGGATTGCGAACACGTCCGCCTGTGTGATTTTACGATTGAGCACGCCCCAATGTGGACCGTGCATCTGGTCAGCTGTCGCCAGATCGTCGTCGAACGTCTGACGATTGATAACGATCTGAGCATGGCGAATACCGATGCGCTGGATCTCGACAGTTGTCAGCAGGTACAAATCAGCAACTGCTCGCTGAGCGCGGCCGATGATGCACTGTGTATCAAAACCACCCATAAGCCGCCGCATCTACAACGTAAGGTGCAACAGGTCGTTATCAGCAATTGCCTGTTGCGATCCAAGAGCTGCGCGCTGAAGGTCGGCACCGAAACCTTTGCCGATATTGAAGATATTTCCGTCAGTAACTGTGCCATTTACGATACCAACCGCGCGATCGGCCTGATCTCCCGCGATGGTGGCACGTTCCGACGCCTACAGTTCAGCAACATCACGTTCCAATGCGTCGCCGCGCATCCGTGCCACTGGGGCAAGGCCGACCCGATCTTTATCTCCGTACGCTATCGCGATCCCGCCATCGAACCGGGCCGAATCGAAGCCGTACAGTTTTCTCAGATCGCGGGGATCAGCGAGGGGGCGATTAACCTGCACAGCACGCCCGCAGGCTACATTCGTGATGTCCATTTTCATGCCGTACACCTCGAACAGCGGCAGAGCGACTCGCCGGAACAGGGCATGTACGATGTGCGCCCGCCCTGCAACCCGGAACGCCCTACGGGTATGGGGCTGGATAATGCCTATCGGGTCGATCCCACAACGGGACGTGCATTCGGCGTTGAGCACTATCCTGGCGGCATGCCCGCGTTATTTGCCCGTGGTGTCCTGAACCTGACCACCAGCCACATGACGATCCACCGTCCCGATCCGCTGCCATTCGGCTGGCATCACGCCACGATCGTGCAGTTGGAAGAATAAGTACTTTCGGGTAGTATGCGACGGTTTTTTGCATACTATGTTCTGAAAGACCCCTTTTCAGAACGAAACCGGGAACATCGCTATGGTCACTACACTCTTTAAAGATTTTCAGTTTGAAGCCGCACATCATTTGCCTCACGTGCCGGAAGGCCACAAATGCGGGCGGCTGCATGGGCACTCTTTCATGGTGAGACTGGAAATTACCGGTGAAGTGGATCCGCATACCGGCTGGGTAATGGATTTCTCTGAGCTAAAAGCCGCGTTCAAACCGACGTGGGAACGGTTGGATCACCACTATCTGAATGAGATCCCCGGGCTGGAAAACCCGACGAGTGAAGTGCTGGCGCACTGGATCTGGCATCAGTTGAAGCCGACATTACCGTTGCTCAGCGCCGTGATGGTGAAAGAAACCTGCACCGCTGGCTGCGTCTATAAAGGCGAGTAACGAAGAAGTGGTGTGTAGTCTGGCGTGAAAATCCCGCTCTCACGCCGCGACTATCCATCGATAAATATCAGGCAATATTCAGGTATTTATGTGTCTGCATAGAAAGCCGCCAGTTACGGGCGATGCAGGTTGCAATACACAGTTTGGTCGCATCGTCTTTCTGGCTAATCGGCTGTAACGCTACGATACGCGGCTTATCATCATCAAGCCGCGCCAGTAGCGCATCCAACGCTTCAATATCACGTTCACGCGCCACCGGGTGTTTGATCTCATCCGCCCGTTGCAGTGCCTGATCGAGCACCTTCATGCCGCCACGCATATTCACCTTCGGCGATACCGTTACCCAGGTTTTGGGCGAACAGCGCACGTCGTGGGTGCCGCTGGTTTCAATCTGGCAACTAAAGCCCTGCTTTTCCAGCTGTAGCGTCAGCGGTGCCAAATCGTGGATGCACGGTTCACCGCCGGTGATCACGATGTGGCGTGCCGTGTAACCCTGCTGCGCCATCAGCGTCAGAATGTCGTCCGCACTCGCCGCGCCCCAGGCATCGCTTTCTTCCGTTTTTACCAGCACCTGATCCAATGAGGTTTCCCGCTCAGCCAGTTTGTCCCAGGTATGTTTGGTATCACACCAGCTACAGCCTACCGGGCACCCTTGCAGGCGTACAAACACCGCCGGCACACCGGTAAAATAGCCTTCGCCCTGTAACGTCTGGAATATTTCATTAATCGGGTACTGCATGTTTTTTCACTGTCTCGTTCACTTAAAAAGGCATTATACCCTAAATCTTCCGCATTGCAGGGCGGCGGCGATGTGCCGGCAACCCCGGCGGGAACGCGTCAACTCGGGGACAGTTGAGTAATTCGGCGTGTGCGTCAATAATCAATCTGTTGTTACGATTTCGCCTGCTTTCATTACGTTTCATTACTAACAAGGACAAGAATCAATGAAGTTATTGAAACCGTTAGCCCTCTTACTCGTCTCGTGTGCCTTTGTACCTGCATTTGCTCAGGCGCAGGATATCGCACAGATTAAAACTCAACCGGGCTATTACCGCATGATGCTCGGCCAGTTCGAAATTACCGCGCTGGCTGATGGCACCAATACCATGCCGATGGACAAGCTGTTACAGCGCACCCCACCGGAAAAAATTACCGAACTGCTGGCAGAAAAAGCGCTGACGCCGCAGGTGGAAACCTCCATCAACGCCTATTTGGTCAATACCGGCAAACACCTGATTCTGATAGACACGGGTAACGGTAAACAAAGCAATCCTACGGTAGGAAAAGTGCTGCCGAATCTGATTGCGGCGGGTTATAAACCCGAGCAGGTCGACACCATATTGATGACCCATCTGCACGGCGACCATTTTGGCGGTTTAGTGCAGGGCAATAAGCTGAACTACCCGAATGCCACCGTGTATGTCAGCCAGCCAGAAACCGACTTCTGGCTCAGCCCGGATAACCTGAAAAGCGCACCAGAGAACAGAAAGGCAGCGTTTCAACGTGTGCAAACACTCTTTGATACCATTAAGAAAGAGAACAAGCTGAAAACGTTCCCGGCTCAGCAGACAACGTTGTTACCCGGAATCACCGCGATTCCGAGTCCGGGACATACACCGGGGCATACGTCGTTTCTGATTGAGAGCGAAGGAAAAAAACTGCTGGCATGGGGAGACATCATTCATGCGGAAGCGGTACAGATGAGCTTACCGGCCACTACCATCAGCTTTGATTCAAATATGGATCAGGCGACAGAATCCCGTAATAAAGCGCTGGCCGACGCCGCCAGTCAGGGTTACTGGGTTGCAGGCGCTCATCTGCCTTTCCCCGGCATCGGCCACGTGGGTACACGTCTGGAACGCAACGGCACCACCAACGGCTACCGCTGGCTGCCAGCGAATTACAGCGTATTGGGATTGTCACAGTAATCTCTTCATCGTCACTCAAGCAGGGGGCGGATCCGCCTCCTGCTCAACAATCGCCCCCGCTATTTGCTCATACAGCCACGCGATCGCCGGATTACTGTCCTGCCTTGCATGCCAAAGCGCCGAGAGCGTATATGTCGGTAAATCAAGCGGGACCGGGCTATCGTTCAGGCCATAATGCTGGCACCACAGCGTCGCGACTTTCTCCGGTACGGTGGCGACTGACGGCGTGTGCTGCAATATGCCCGGCAGAGCGGAGAAATGCGGCGTGGTGTAATAAATCGTCCGCGTCATTCCCTGTTTTTCCAGCATGTCGTCAACGATGCCATGCGCACGTTCACGGTAGGTCACCAGTAAATGGCGCTGCTGGCTGTATACCTCCAAAGGAACGGGAGACGGCAGCGCGAGCTGTTGTGGGTGCCACAACGCCCTGAATCCTGACGATAACAGCGCACGCTGTTTCAACCAGCCGGTCTGTGGGCTGGCGACGGAAATGACCAGATCGACGCTGTCATTTTCCAACCGCTCCACATCCAAAAACGGATCGGTGGCAACAAGATTGATGCGCAAATGAGGGGCATTCGCTTTGAGCCGTTTCAGCAATAGCGGCATCAGCCATATTTCCACCCAGTCGGTCATGCCCAACGTGATCGCACGTGAATCGGTCAGCGGATCAAAGCTCTCGGGCTCACCCAGAACCGACTGCAACTGTTCAAACGCAGGTGACAATTGAGTCGCCAGATAATCCGCACGCGCCGTTGGGCGCATCACCTGCCCCGTGCGGATAAACAGCGGGTCGTCAAACAGCGTACGCAAACGCGCCAGTGCACCACTCACGGCGGGTTGCCCCAAATGCAGCTTATCCGCCGCCACAGAGACACTTCTTTCACGATACAGCACCAGAAATGTCACCAGCAGGTTTAAATCCACACCCCGAAAATCATTTTCCATGATAGTTGTTATCAAGTTAATCAATTTGAACAATAGTAGCGTCAGCAGAATAATCGTTCCAGTCCCTGATGAGCAGGGTCACTTTCCAAGAGCGCACAATGAAAATGAATCTTCTGAAACAGACGTTGCTACCCGTGGTTTTGCTGATGGGTTCGCCCCTTATCGCCGAGGCAGAATCGGTGCCTCAACTGAGAACGCAGGCGCCGGGTTATTACCGCATGATGCTAGGTCAGTTTGAAATTACCGCCCTTTCTGACGGTACAGTCACCATCCCACTGGATAAGTTGCTTACCCATATTTCCCACGAGGAAATGCTGCGCCTGCTGGCGCAAAAGAATCTCCAGCCACAGGTTGAAACCTCGATTAATGCGTACCTCATTAATACGGGTAAACAGCTGATACTGGTCGATACAGGGGCCGGGCCGCTATTCGGCAAACAAGGAGGGAAATTACCCGATAATCTGCGCGCTGCGGGCTACCCACCCGAGAAGATCGATACCGTTTTGCTGACCCATATTCATGCCGACCATTCCGGCGGCGTCTCGCGTGACAGCAAGCTGGTTTTCCCAAATGCCACCGTTTACGTTAATCAGAAAGATGTGGATTTCTGGCTCAATCCGACTAATAGCAATCAGGTACGGGATAGCGAGAAGCACACGTTCGGGCAGTCTGAAGATGCATTACAACCCGTGCTTGCCGCTAAGCGACTAAAAACCTTCACGGGTAAACAGCAACTTTTTCCGGGCATTACCGCCGTACCAGCACCGGGACATACGCCGGGGCACAGCCTTTATCAGATCGAAAGTGACGGTCAAAAACTGACGCTATGGGGCGATACGATCCATGCAGAAGCCGTACAATTTCCTCGCCCCATGACCACGATCGATTTCGATCGCAATATGGATGAAGCTGCGGAGGCTCGCTTACAGATTCTGGCCGAAGCGGCACAGAATAATGAATGGATTGGTGCGGCGCACATTTCCTTTCCCGGTTTAGGCCAGGTTAAAGCCGTGTATGATGCTAACGGTAAACCAAACGGCTATCGCTGGCTCCCTGCGAATTACAGTATGGCGGGGCTCAAAAACTAAGGGGCAGAATGGAATTCATTACGTTGATCACTGGCGGTTCGCGCGGCATTGGCCGCGCAACGGCGTGCTATCTGGCCGGAAAAGGCCACAAGATTTGTATCAGCTACCGCACCCAGCAGGACAGTGCGTATAGCGTTCTCGACGAGATTCGCGCTAACGGTGGGACGGCCATCGCTGTTCAAGTCGATATCGCCGATGAAGAGCAGGTCATTGAGCTTTTCAAGCGAACAGATAAAGAACTTGGATGCCTCACGGGTCTGGTGAATAACGCTGCGATACTTAAACCCCAAGCCACCATTGAGCAGCTTGATGCCGTGCGGCTTAACGCTATTTTTGCCACGAATACCGTGGGCAGTTTCCTCTGTGCCCGGGAAGCGGTCAAGCGTATGGCATTCCGCCATGGCGGAAAAGGTGGAGCTATCGTCAACGTGTCATCCGCAGCCGCCCGGCTGGGTTCGCCACACGAATATATCGACTATGCGGCATCAAAAGGCGCACTCGATACGCTGACTATTGGCTTATCGCTGGAGGTCGCCGACCAAGGTATCCGAGTGAACGCCGTGCGTCCCGGTTTTATCTATACCGATATGCACGCTGACGGCGGCGAACCGGCAAGAGTGGATCGCATCAAGCATTCACTGCCGATGAAACGGGGTGGTCACCCGATGGAGGTCGCGCAAGCAATAGGCTGGCTGTTATCGGACGAGGCGTCCTATGTGACAGGGAATTTTATCGACCTGGCAGGCGGGAAATAAAGCATTCCTTCTACCTTCACAAGGTTCTTATACACAAATGCTGCGAGTTATTATGGGTTTTGCCGTTATCTGGCGTAAAAATTATGCAGCGGTGGGACTGGCCGCCGAGTGAGCGACAGGACGTCGCGAAAGCCAGTGCCGCGTCGGGAACGCGTCACTGGCGGCTCGACTAGCGGTCAGGAACACCGATGGAACCGCGCAGCGGCATAATTTAGCCGGAAGCCTGGGTTCGCAGGGCGGCGGCGACTGAGCGCCCTGCGTCGGGCGCGTATACGGTATCGCATATGAATAGCGACGGTGTGGCGCACGAAACTGCCTCTTAGCCAGCATAGCCAATATGACTGAGAGGCAACTCTCACATGAACCTGTTACAGATACACTCGCAGGTATTCCGCCAGACACAGGATCGCCATGGCCTGGCCGTACGGCATGGAGGTCAGGGCAATGTTGCGGTAGAAATCCAGATCGTTGCCCATCGCAGTACCGAATGATACCTGTGTCAGTTCGCCGTCCTCATTAACGTGATTAATCACGCCGCGAATCGCTTTCTCCGCCACTTCAGCGTAGCTCGGGTCGACGTAGCGCTTGCGCACCGCTTTCAAAATGCCGTAGGCAAAACCAGCGGTTGCCGAGCTTTCGAGGTACGAGTTCGGATCGTCAATCAGCGTGTGCCACAGGCCACTGTCATCCTGATATTTCGCCAATGCTGCAATCTGGCTTTCCAACACCTGCAACAGGAAGCGACGCGTCGCGTTGTTTTCCTGCAGATCCAGCAGTTCGATAAACTCAGGAATCACGATCGTCAACCAGCTGTTACCACGCGCCCAGCGCGCTTTCGCGTAGTTGTGCTGCCCCTCGAACGTCCAGCCGTGGAACCACAGACCGCTTTCGCGATCCATCAAATATTGCACATGCAGCAGGAACTGATATGTGGCTTCTTCCACAAACTCCGGCCGGTTTAACAGCTTGCCGATTTTCGCCAGCGGCAGCACGCTCATCATCAGCGTGTCATCCCATAGCTGCTGGTGGTTTTCATTGTTATAAACAATGTGCTGCAAACCCTGCTTGTCCGTGCGCGGCATTTCATACATCACCCACTCCGCCCAGCGCTCCAGATACGGCAACCAGCGCGCATCGCCCGTTTCTTCATAGCGATAAGCCAGCGTCAGGAACGGGCATACGGTGTTTACGTTCTTCGTCGGCGTACCTTCAGCCAAACGCGCAGTAAACCAGTCGTCGATAATGGCGCGCATCTGCTCGTCGCCCGTTTGCTGGTAATACTGGTAAATCCCATACAGCCCGATGCCGTGCGTCCATTCCCAGCCCGCCCAACCTTTGGTATCAATCACCCGACCATCGTCCAGCCGTAACAAGAACTCACCGGTTTTATCCTCAATATTCACCAGATTGTCGGTGATACGGCAAATCAGCGCCTTCAGACCTTCACGGGAGATGAAGCGCTCCGGCTGACGTAAAAGCGGGCTATGTTTTACACTGAATACGGTCATAGTCATTCATCCAATTGAGTTATCAGTTAACAGTTCAATACAGTTACGACTGCGTGGCGTGCGTGACCGGCTTGTCGCCTTTATGGCGGTTCAGGTAGCCGATGTTGTTGTTGCCCCACAGCGATTCATACGGCATACCAGCCAGCATTTCGACCGTTGCCCGCGCCTGCGGCGTAATCTTTTCCGGTACAGGGCGTCCGGCTTCGCGCATTTTCAGCGTTTCTTCCCGCAGCACGCTGTGCGTTTGCAGATTGAGTTTAAAGCGCAGAGAAACCAGGAAACCCAGTGCCAGCACGCCCACGGTGCCAACGCTCAAAATCATCAGAATCGTGTGGCTGACGCCCGGTGCCTGTACGCTCTGCCCGGACACAAAGCCGGATAGCTGCAATACCACGCCCACCAGCATCACCGCCCCCGCCTGAGAGGCTTTACGAGTCAGCGTCATAATCCCGGCGAAGATCCCTTCGCGACGCTGTGCGGTGATCACTTCATCCACGTCGGCGATGTAAGTGTAGGTATTCCACGGCACGTAGTTGATCCCGCCGCGCCCGATGCCCGCCAGCGCAGAAATCAACAACAGCAGAGAGAAGGTATCATGCAGGCCGCTGTACCACAGAACCGCGTAGGAGAAGGCGCTCAGACCGAACAGGCACACGACTAAACGGTAAGACGGCGCGGGCCCAAAGCGGATACATAGCGGAATCATGCCAATCACCGCGATGAATTGCAGAATCGCCATCGTTCCCATCAGGTTAGACGCCATCGTTGGGCTCTGCATCAGCACAAAGACCACGTAGTACGTGAACACGGCGTTAAACACGTCCTGAGCGATATACCCACCCAGATACATACCCAGATGCTGGCGGAAAATACGAATGCGCAGCGTTGAGAGCAGTTCGATGTTCAGCCGTTTCAGGCTTTGGCCTAACGTCAGAGACTGACGTTCTTTCTCCGCCCGTAGCGATGCTTCCGACATCTGATCCCGCGGGCGTTCCCAGGTAAAGAAATAGACCAACGTCAGCACCAGCGCACAGATAACGGAGAACACCAGACTCGAGTAGAAGAAAGAAACAGCGTTATCTTTGCCAAAGTAGCCCAGCAGGATACCCGGCAGAAACGCGGCTAAAATGGCAGACAGCTGCGCCAGAGCGATACGTGCGCCGGAGAACTTGGTTTTCTGTTTGAAATCGTCGGTCATTTCCGGCACCAGCGTTTCATACGGCACCAGCACCATCGTGTAGACGATATCGAACAGCAGGTACGTCAGCAGATAGTACCAATAGCCCATGTCCCCGACCCACATGAAGCTGTAGCTGAACACACAGGGAATACCGAGCAGAATAAAGAACTTACGGCGTCCAAAGCGTTTGCCCAGCCAGGTGGAACCGAAGTTATCGGTCAGGAAGCCCATCAGCGGACTGACGACGGCATCGAGCACGCGTGCCATCGCAAAAATAAAAGTGGCCTCAATCGGCGTCAGGCCACAGAACGTGGTGTAAAAATAGAGTAACCAGGCGGCCGTCAGCGCCGTTGTACCAGCACCAAGAAAGTCTCCTGAACCGTAGGCTAAATAGTTAGCCAAACCGATCTTACGCGTTTTCATCGCCATCCTTCCCCGAACATTTTTAATTATGAAGGTGTCACGCTGATACGGTAGCGCCCGGCGATCGTGAAAACCTTTGCGCTTTTGCCACCACGCGCCCCGCGCTGGCAGCACAGGGAAGATCGGTGCGATCCGCGTCAAAGATTTTATAAAAAGCCATTTTAACTGAACGAAACCCGCAGTTCGTTTATGGCGATCACAGGATGAAAGAAGGGAAGTCAGGGGGAAGGCAGGCCGTATCGTCAATGGACGCTGCCTCGTGACACCTTGAAAAATAGTGCTTTCTGTAGCAGAGAATGGCGTTATTCCGCGTGCTGTAATCGCCACAGGAAAGTCTGCCGCGCATGGGCTAAACGCGGCTGGCGCAGCGCGCCTGGCACCCAGGCCAGATAGTAATCCAGCTGTGTAGTACCGACGGGGGGCGGGATAATCGCAAGTTTCCCGGCATCCAGCAGATCCTGACATAAATACACCGGCATGACCGTCCAGCCAAATCCGCTGGTCAGCACGCGACGCAGCGCACGCAGATCCTGGCTCACCACGGCAGGCACCAACCCCTTATCCTCCATACGGTTCTTCTTCAGCCAGTGATCAATCAGGGGAAGCTCAAGGTCATACGCCAGCATCGCTTCCTGCGCCAGCGCCTGTGGCAAGTCACCGGCCTGCAATAGCCGTTCGACAATCGCAGGTGCCGCCACCGCCTGTAGCGTCGCACTCTTCAACAGATCGCTTTTCAGCCGCTTATCCGTCACCGGGTGCGCCGTTATGCCCAAATCACAGTGTCCTTCCAGCAGCATCTGTTTAATCAAATCACCGTCGCCGGTATGCATATGCACCCGCACGCCCGCCTCAAGCAGCGGCAATAGCTGCTCAGACACCACTTCCGCCATGAAATCCGCATGGCCAATGATATGCAGCGTCCCCGCGACGTCCATTGATCTCGCACGGGCAGAGGCCAGTGCCGCCTCGGCTTCATCGAGCTTGTCCCCCAGATCCGCCGCTAAGTCGTCTGCCGCCGACGTTGGCGTCACGCCGTTCGCCTGACGTTCAAAGAGACGCCGCCCCACCGCCACCTCCAGCCCGGCAATGTGCTGCGACACTGCTGGCTGTGTGAGATTCAGCGCACGCGACGCGCCGCTAATCGAGCGCTGCCGATAGACTTCCACAAATGTGCGTAGACGGATGAGTGACATACGAGACCTATAGAGACTGAGATATAAAATTATTTATACCCCCCGAATAATAATCTTGTTGGCGGACGGATCAACCCCTGCCGTATCCTTTATCCCATCCTAAGTGACCCGGAAATCCCGGCTAACTTTCTGTTTTCTCTGGTACTCGACGAATAAAAGAGGACACAACATGTCGACACAACAATCCAAAAAGGATTTACAAGCCATCCTGAATACGATGAAGCGTGCTCACATTGCATCTGGCCCCGCCGATGCCGCACGGCGTAAAGATCGCTTACAGCGCAGCATCAATTTGATTCGTGAAAACCACATCGCGCTTGCACAGGCCATGAGTGAAGATTTCGGCCATCGTAGCCTATATCACTCCTTCGCCGCTGATGTCGGCACTACGTTGAAGATGCTACAGAACGCCATCGACAACGTTGATCGTTGGATGCAGCCAGAACCGGTTGATGAACCCGCTCCCGGCATGCAGGCGTGGATTCAGCATCAGCCTCTGGGCGTAATTGGCGTCATCAGCCCGTGGAACTTCCCAGTGAACCTGTCATTTGGTCCGCTGGCTGACATTTTTGCTGCCGGTAATACCGCGATTCTGAAACCGTCAGAACTCACACCGCGTACGTCTGAACTGCTGGCGGAACTGATTGCCCACTATTTCGACCCGCTGGAATTGGCTGTGGTACTGGGTGATGCGGAAATCGGTCAGGCATTCAGCGAGCTGCCGTTCGATCATCTGGTCTTCACCGGCAGCACTGCCGTGGGGAAACACGTGATGCGCGCGGCGGCAGAGAATCTGGTGCCGGTCACGCTAGAATTGGGTGGAAAATCACCAGTCGTGATCGATAGCAGCGCAGATATCACCGAAGCGGCTGCGCGTACGTTGACGGTGAAAACCTTCAACGCCGGACAAATCTGCCTGTCACCGGACTACGTTCTGCTGCCCGAAGGTCAGGAGCAGGCATTCCGCGATGCCGCGAAAGCCTTTATGCAGAAAAGTTTCCCGACGTTACAGGCGAACCCGGATTACACGTCTATCATTGCTGACAGACATTACGAGCGCCTGATTCGTATTCTGAAAGAGGCTGAACAGCAAGGCGCAACCGTCGTCAGTCTGGCACCGGAAGGCGAAGCCCCCTACGATGCTAAAAGCCGCAAAATTGCGCCACATCTGGTGTTCGGCGTCCATGACGATATGACGATCATGCAGGAAGAAATTTTTGGCCCGCTGCTGCCGGTTAAAACCTATCAGACAGCAGAAGAACCGATTCACTACATCAATGCGCATCCACGCCCGCTGGCAGCGTATCTGTTCAGCAACGATGACGCTATGCAGCAGCACTTCGCTGCCAGAACGACATCAGGCGCGCTGGTCATCAACGATGTGATGACACACGTGTCTATCGACACGCTCCCGTTCGGCGGTGTTGGCGCATCCGGCATCGGTGCCTACCACGGCATCCACGGATTCCGCCGCTTCAGCCATGCCAAACCGATTGTCATACAGAGTGAAGATGGCGCGTCTAACCTGACGTTGCGTGCGCCTTACCATGAGAAACAAGACGCGATTGTCGCCGCCCTCAAAGGGTAATCGGCAGCGATTCACCGGCTCATCCTGCAACCATAGAGAGAAAAATGATGAAAATTTTAATGGTACTGACTTCTCACGACAAACTGGGCAACACCGGCAATAAAACCGGCTTTTGGCTGGAAGAGTTTGCTGCCCCTTATTACACCTTTAAAGATGCAGGCGCAGAGTTGGTACTCGCCTCCCCTGCTGGCGGCCAGCCGCCTCTCGACCCGAAAAGCGATCTGGCCGATTTTCAAACCGAGCTGACGCATCGTTTTAAAGCAGACTCTGCCGCACAGCAGGAACTGGCCAATACGGTAAAACTCGATACCATCAGCGAACAGGATTTCGATGCAGTCTTCTATCCCGGCGGCCACGGCCCGCTCTGGGATTTGGCGGAATCACCCGTCTCTATCGCGCTCATCGAAGCCTTTGTACGCGCCAACAAGCCGACTGGTTTTGTCTGCCACGCACCGGGCGTCCTGATTCATGTGAAAGCAGAAAATGGCGACGCCTTGATTAAAGGCCGCAAAGTAACAGGCTTCACCAACGGTGAAGAAGAAGCGGTTCAGTTGACGGACGTAGTGCCTTTCCTGATTGAAGATGAATTCAAGAAACTGGGTGGACTATACGAAAAAGGCCCCGACTGGGCACCGTACCTCGTTGAAGACGGCAAGTTGATCACCGGTCAGAACCCGGCAAGCTCGGAAGTCGTTGCTAAAGCGATTCTTAAGCAACTGGCTTAACCCGCGCTATACCCTCATTTGTCTGTGTCTAAAAAAACAGGGCCGCATCATAACGCTGATGCGGCCCTGTCATTAAATAATCCACCTCGGTTAAGGTGGGGACAAAATTGAATCCACCTGCTGTGCGGTTAAATCGATACCGTAAAAACGCTGATAAAAATCATGCGTCTCTTTTGCCATATCAATGTGCTGCATCTGCTGTGGGTACAGCGTTTTTGCCAACCAAAGAAATTGCAGTGCCTGTTCCGACGTTTCCCGACACCACCAGAACATGCCCAGCGGGTTCGCATAAACACGCCCCTGTTTTACCGCCCGTAGCTGCTGCCACTGCGCATCCTGACGGATCGCCTTCGCATCCTCAGCCCGCATCGTAATAATCACATCAGGATCGGCCTGAAAAACCTGTTCGAGCGATACGGGTGCGGTTGTCACTCCAGCACCGCTAAACCACGGTTCCGCCACGTTGATCGCGCCGCCCAGATCCATCCAGTCCTGATTCAACGAGGGGAGTCCCGATGTCGTTAACGGATCGCCAACCGCATGGTAGACCTTTACACGCTGCCGCGGCGGAATGCGCTGGACAACCTCCGTCACGCGCCTGACGTTGTCCTGATAGTAGGCGGCGAAATCCTGTGCCCGACGCGATGCTTCCGGCCCCAGAATCTCACCGGTAATCAGCGTGCGTTCGACCATCGCTGCCAGCGAGTTGTAGCGAAGCGGTACGATGGCAATACCGGCTTTATTCAGCGCTTCGGCTTCCGCAACTGGCACGCTGTCCGACACGAAAAAAACCTGAGCACGGCGTGCGATCAGCGCCTCGGTATTAATTCCCATGCTTCCGCTCTGGGAAACCAGCGAAGCCTGCGTAATAGACGGCACAAACTGGCGGAATAACGGCATATCGCGCACCAGCTTCGTCGTACCGACAATACGATCGCCATAGCCGAGCATCGCCAGTATCGAGTTTTGCGCATTCCATGAGGTGGCAACTCGCTCAACCGTCGCGGGCACCGTCACCGTGCGATCGCCGTAATAGTGAATCGTCCGCTGCGCGGGTTCAGGCATTTCCGCCTGAACCTGATGCACGCCGGAAAAACTCACCGCCAGCAGCACTAACGCATTGAGTAAATACTCGCGATAGCGCGTGGTAAGGTTACGTTTCTGCATCACACTCACCAGTCAACGGTCAAAGAAGCGCGGATTTCACGCGGATCGCCAACGAACGCACTGGAGCCTCGATTTTCCCCGTTCTGACGATAAGGGAAGAGCGAGCTCCAATAATGTTCATTGGTGACGTTATTGAGCGAAACGCGAAACGCTGCCGGCTTGTCGTACAGTTTGAAGCCGTAGCGTGTACCCAGATCCAGCGTCATATAGCTATCTACCCACGCTGTATTGGTGTTATTAGCCACGCGTTTACCGGTGTAGTGGAGGTTCGCGATATAAACCATATTGGGGTAAGACGGATGACTATATTCCGTCAGCAGATTAGCCTGAAACTTCGGTACCCCAACCACCCGTTTATTCGTCGTCGCCTCAATCCCTGTATCCGTCAACTTAGGATCCAATAACGTCATGCCGCCATAGACATGTAAACCGGAAAATACTTCACCATCCGCCATCAGCTCTAACCCAGTATTAACCTGCTTGCCTTGCTCTTTGAAAACGTTATCAGCGGGATCAACATAAGCGAAAGGTCGCTCCAGACGGAATACTGCCGCATGCAGATTCACCCCATCCCACTGTGATTTCACGCCCGCTTCATATTGGGTGCTGCGGTAAGGCTTCAGCGCCTGCGCTTTGTTCACCGCGCTATTAGGAGCAGTATCCCCCTGCTCCAGAGAATCAGCATAAGCGACATACGTCATTACGTTAGACAAGGGCTTGTACATCAGCGACACCGTCGGGCTGGTGCCCGTCGCGCGTTGCACACTACCTTTAGTGAAGTTGCGTGAGGTCAACCAGCTTTGGCTCAGCACACCCATCGCCGACCAGCGATCGTTGAAGGTGATGGTATCGCCTGCGGTGATAGCCTGTTGACTATCGCGGCTATCTTTATTATGACCGGAACCCGCATAAAAACGTCCATCGCTGGGGTCGTTATAGCGCTGCGGCGCATTGATGGGGGTGGTCCCTAGCGTATAATTATTAGGGCCGCCGGGAGAAGAAAACATCGTCCATTGGTATCCGGTGGTACTGAATACCACATCGTGGGAAGGCCCGTCCGTATCAATATGGCCGTTCAACTGCAACGTATTGCTCAGAACCCGGAAGCGCCCGGATGAGTATTGCCGCTCCAAAGTGGTTTCCACATCCCCTGATGGCAAAATATTATGCGACAGCGAACGCATGCCGCGATCGGCGACTTGATAACCCACCCCACCCGAAGCGTACCAGTTATTATTAAAGTAGTGTTTCAGACGGGTACTGGCCGTTTTCGTTATCAGATCGAGGCCAGCAAAGCTTTGTCCGTATCCCTGTTTCGTAATATCCGGCGCTTTGGGTAGCTGCATCGTCGGCCCATAGGCAAAATCACCGGCATAGCCCATTTTCCTGAAGCGATATTCGCTAGCGTTAACTTCCAACACCGTATCGGGCGAGAGATTCCAGTCAAACGCCACGCTGGCTAATTGCCGCCGCAACGTGCTGTTGCTGATACTCCCTTCGCCTTCATCGTGTAGGAGGTTGATACGATAGCCGAACTGGTTTTCATCCCCCACATGTCCGCCCAAATCAGCATGCCCCATCGCGGCACCTTTACCGGAATAGCCTACGGTAAAGCGGTTTAACGTCTGCGCCGTTGGCCTTTTCTGCGTGAAGTTAAACTGTCCGGCTGGGCTGGCAGGTCCATACAATGCGCCAGTCAGGCTGTTAATCACATCCAATCGCTCCAGCATCTCAACCGGAAAGGCGGTAGTGGAAATAATGTTTAATCCATCCAACCGGCTGTTTGCCAATACATTCCCCTGCATACCGCGACTCTGTGGACGGCCTACGTCAATACCACCCCGCGCCTGCATCTGGCTGGACGAGTTGTATTTCAGGAGATCGTTAACGTTCTTCGCCTGCTGGTTGGCAATCATGGCTTCCGTCACGGTCGTGGTCGAGTACGGCGTATCCAGCCGTGAACGTTTACCCAGCGGTCCGAGCTCCACATCATCGGTCGTCATCCCTGCACCAGCCAGATTCGCATTCGCCTCACTGCGCTCTGCCTTAACGACCATAACGTCAGCCGCTTTTGCCTTTTCGCCGTCTTTACTCGTTATCGGTTCGGCGCTCAATACCGGTGGAACAACCACCATTAATGCTGGCAATAACCACTGTGCTTTTTTTCTATTATTTTTTCTTGGGGCTTTCATCCGCTATATCCCTGTTGGTCAATATCATGTCAATTATCGATATGTAATTTTTTATATATCGCCACATACTATACAGACATGACAAAAAGAAAATAAGGAGAGCGATAGAGGGATTTATTTTATAAAATTTTGAATTTTAAAAATTAAAATATAAAAACGAGGCGTATAACTGATACCCCAAAGTGGGCAGCAGATATCCAAGAAAAGGAAGGGACAGAGCGTTTTTCAACGTTGCGCAGCAATGGTCAGAAGGGTGGCAGAAGGGAGATGTCCGTCATAAAAAAACGTCGGGAACGTTTTTCAACGTTGCGCAAGCAACGGCCCGAAGGGTGACGGACAAGGATGTCCGTCATAAAAAAATCCAGAAACGTTTTCACGCTTCTGGATTTTCAGGGTTAATCACGTTGGCGTATGTCAGGCCGTTTTCTCCGCGGCTTGAGACACCAGAAACGTAATTACTGGCCTTTAACTTCTTTCAGACCGTTGAACGGTGCAGCATCACCCAGCGCTTCTTCGATACGAATCAGCTGGTTGTATTTAGCAACGCGGTCAGAACGGCTCATAGAACCGGTTTTGATCTGGCCAGCCGCTGTACCTACTGCCAGGTCAGCGATGGTGGCATCTTCAGTTTCGCCTGAACGGTGAGAGATAACAGCCGTGTAGCCTGCGTCTTTCGCCATTTTAATTGCAGCCAGCGTTTCGGTCAGAGAACCGATCTGGTTGAATTTGATCAGGATGGAGTTAGCGATGCCTTTCTCGATACCTTCTTTCAGGATCTTGGTGTTGGTTACGAACAGGTCGTCACCAACCAGCTGGATTTTGTCGCCCAGAACTTTAGTCTGGTATGCGAAGCCAGCCCAGTCAGATTCGTCCAGACCGTCTTCGATAGACACGATTGGGTACTGTTTGGTCAGATCTTCCAGGAAGTGGGTGAATTCTTCAGAGGTGAACGCTTTGTTGCCTTCGCCAGCCAGAACGTATTTACCGTCTTTGTAGAATTCAGACGCGGCACAGTCCATCGCCAGCGTGATGTCTTTGCCCAGCTCGTAGCCTGCAGCTTTTACCGCTTCAGCGATAACAGCCAGCGCTTCAGCGTTGGAACCCAGGTTAGGCGCGTAGCCACCTTCGTCACCCACAGCTGTACCCATACCTTTGGATTTCAGAACTTTAGCCAGAGTATGGAACACTTCAGAACCCATACGGATGGCTTCTTTCAGGGTTTTCGCGCCAACAGGCTGAATCATGAACTCTTGGATATCAACGTTGTTATCCGCGTGCTCGCCGCCGTTGATGATGTTCATCATTGGCAGTGGCATAGAGTATTTACCTGGGGTGCCGTTCAGTTCAGCGATGTGAGCGTACAGCGGCAGGCCTTTTGACGCAGCAGCAGCTTTAGCGGCAGCCAGAGACACAGCCAGAATGGCGTTAGCGCCGAATTTGGATTTGTTGTCAGTACCATCCAGGTCGATCATGATCTTGTCGATGTTCGCCTGATCTTTCGCGTCTTTACCCACAACAGCTTGAGCAATCGGGCCGTTAACAGCGGCAACGGCTTTCGTTACACCTTTGCCCAGGAAACGGGATTTGTCACCGTCACGCAGTTCCAGCGCTTCGCGAGAGCCAGTAGAAGCTCCTGATGGCGCAGCAGCCAGACCTACAAAACCACCTTCCAGATGAACTTCCGCTTCAACAGTTGGGTTTCCGCGTGAGTCGATGATTTCACGGCCGATGACTTTAACAATTTTGGACATTAGATTTTCCTCAGTACAAGTTAAACTAAAACTTTAGACAGAACTAAAACCCTAGACGAGCAACGCGCGATAGCGATCGCGCGTTGCTGATATAACTCTTACTTCACCTGACGCTTCTGGTACGCGCCAGCGGCTTTCACAAAGCCGGCAAACAGGGGATGTCCATCTCGCGGCGTTGACGTGAATTCCGGGTGGAATTGACAGGCAACGAACCAGGGATGATCGGGTAATTCAACAATCTCCACCAGTTTGCGGTCGGCGGAAAGACCAGCAACCCGTAATCCCGCCGCTTCAATCTGTTTCAACAGCATGTTGTTCACTTCATAACGATGACGATGACGTTCGATAATCGTCTGCTCACCGTACATCTGACGTACCAGACTGCCTTCGGTCAGATGGCATTGCTGCCCGCCAACGCGCATGGTGCCGCCCAGATCGCTGGCTTCATCACGGACTTCAACATTGCCATTCTCATCACGCCATTCCGTGATCAGCGCAACCACTGGGTACTTACAGTCTGGCATAAACTCCGTTGAGTTTGCGCCTTCCATTCCGACAACGTTACGGGCAAATTCCATTAATGCGACCTGCATCCCCAGGCAAATGCCCAGATAAGGGATATTGTTCTCACGGGCGTAACGCGCCGCCATGATTTTCCCTTCGACGCCGCGATAGCCAAAACCGCCTGGAATCAGGATAGCGTCTAAATCTTTCAGTACGTCGACACCACGGGTTTCGACATCCTGCGAGTCGATCAGCTTGATATTCACCGTCAGGCGATTCTTCAAGCCACCGTGTTTCAGCGCTTCAATCACGGATTTGTAAGCATCCGGCAGCGCAACATATTTGCCGACCATACCGATAGTGACTTCACCGCCCGGATTCGCTTCTTCATACACAACCTGTTCCCATTCTGACAGGTTTGCTTCAGGGCAGTTCAAGCTGAATCGTTTACAAATATAATCGTCCAGCCCTTGTGATTTCAATAGCGACGGGATTTTATAAATCGAATCAATGTCTTTAAGGGATATTACTGCTTTTTCCGGCACATTACAGAATAAAGCAATTTTTGCACGCTCATTGGCAGGCACGGTGCGGTCAGAACGGCAAATCAGCACATCAGGCTGAATACCGATGGAAAGCAGTTCTTTAACGGAGTGCTGCGTCGGCTTGGTTTTCACTTCGCCCGCCGCCGCCAGATACGGCACCAGCGTCAGGTGCATAAACAGCGTGTGCTCACGACCTACTTGTACCGCCATCTGCCGAATCGCTTCAAGGAACGGTAAGGATTCGATATCACCGACAGTTCCGCCGATTTCGACCAGAACGACATCGTGGCCTTCGCCACCTTCAATGATGCGCTCTTTAATCGCGTTGGTGATATGTGGGATCACCTGAATGGTCGCGCCCAGATAGTCGCCACGGCGCTCTTTGCGCAGGACATCAGAGTAGATACGGCCAGTGGTGAAGTTGTTGCGGCGCGACATTTTGGTGCGGATGAAACGCTCGTAGTGACCCAAGTCCAGATCGGTTTCAGCGCCGTCTTCGGTGACAAAGACTTCACCGTGTTGCGTCGGGCTCATCGTGCCCGGATCCACGTTGATGTACGGGTCCAGTTTCATGATGGTAACGTTGAGGCCACGGGCTTCGAGAATAGCCGCCAGAGAGGCTGCGGCAATGCCTTTACCCAGAGAGGAAACGACCCCGCCGGTCACAAAAATATAATTAGTTGTCATGCTGAACCTGAGAGTTTAGGTTTAAAGACGATGGAAGTACCAAGACGGGAAAGTAGTATACCTGAACCTGATGAGCGCCACAAATGTTCGTTTTACACAATGTGACGATTCCAACACACGCGCAGACAAGGTGAAACCACCCTCACCTCGCCCCACAATTACTTTAAAAAACAATAAAATAAAAACCTTAAAATCAATAAAAAACGGTTTTATCGATGAAAAAGGATTAATGACTGATTTCCTGTTTTTTCACCTGCTGCCACGCGGCTTCCATTTCGTCCAGCGTTGCCTGTTCCAACGTCTTTCCCGATGCCGTAACGATTTGTTCTACTTCACGAAAACGGCGAGTGAACTTACGATTCGCTGCCTGTAACGCATTCTCGGCCTTGTGTCCCAGATGACGAGAGAGATTGACTGTGGCGAATAATAAATCACCAATCTCTTCACCTAATTTTTCTTCATCGACAACGGCTTGCCGCGCCTCAAACATGACCTCATCGATCTCTTCATACACTTTATCGAGCACCGGCCCCAGACTATCCCAATCGAAGCCAACAGACGCACAACGCTGCTGAATTTTTTGCGCTTTCATCAACGCAGGCAGCGCATCAGGAATATCATCCAGCTGGGAATGACGATCTTTCTCCGCCCGTTCCTGCGCTTTTGTCTGTTCCCAATTTGCCAGCACGGCATCGCTGTCCGTCAGCGTCAGATCCCCAAAAATATGCGGGTGGCGGCGTTCCAGCTTGTCGCTGATGGCATTACACACGTCGGAGAAATCGAATAAGCCCTTTTCCTGTGCCATCTGCGCGTAAAACACCACCTGAAACAGCAAATCCCCTAACTCACCGCGCAAATCATCAAAATCCTGACGGCTGATGGCGTCCAGCACCTCATACGTTTCTTCCAGCGTATAAGGCGCAATAGTGTCAAAAGTCTGTTTCTTGTCCCACGGACAGCCATTTTCGGGATCGCGTAGGGTTTTCATGATGGCGAGCAGACGCTCGACGGGGGATAGATTCGTCAAAGATATGGTCATAATATTCCTGAAAATCAAAAATTATTTTTACGAAGGTTGCAGACAAGCTGGAGAGGTTTCGTGCGCGATATATTCCAACGCTCATTTCCGCAACTGCGTCGCGCCCGACACGGGGCGTCCAATCGACGCCGCCCCGTGACCCCAGTCTTTTACGCGGGAATTACGCCGCTTCGCGGTGCCTTCGGAAATACAGTCATCTGGCGGACCGTCGCTGACGCGTTCCCTACGCGGCAGCGACTTTCGTGGCATCCATGCCACTCATCCTGGATGGCTGTGTTTCCTCAGCGTAATTTTTACGCTTGAGGCAAAACACAAAGCTATCATTTATGCCCCTTGTTGGCGCCGCGCGTCGATCACATCCGGCAGTTGGTTGAGCTTCGCCAGAATGCGGCTCAGCACTTGCAGGTTGTAGATCTCGATATCCATATCAATTGTTGCCAACTGCTGCTTGATGTCGCTGCGGCTGGCGACGCCCAGTACATTGACCTTCTCATTCGCCAGAATCGTGGTGATATCCCGCAATAGGCCGCTGCGATCGTTGGCAATCACCCTCACCACCAGCGAATAGCCGCTGGAGTAGCTTTCGCCCCATACCGCGTCCACAATCCGCTCCGGCGAACTGGCGCGCAGTTCATCCAACTGTTCGCAGTCCGCGCGGTGAATCGAAATCCCCCGACCGCGCGTGATGAACCCGGTGATCTCGTCACCCGGAATCGGCTGGCAGCAACGCGCGATATGGTGCATCAGGTTACCGACGCCTTCTACGACCACGCGACCGTTATCTTTATTGTTACTGCGTACTGGCGGCTGATGCGATTTCTGCGTCAGTTGGCGCAGCGCTTCACGATCCAGTTCTTCCGCACTTGGCTGTTTTAACTGCGATTGCAGGAAATTCACCATCTGGTTCAGACGAACATCGCCACCGCCGATAGCAGCCAGTAGTTCATCCAGCGAATTCACGTTGTAGCGCGGCAGCAGCAATTTCTCCGCCGCTTTCAGGCTGATCCCCAGATGCGCCAGTTCGTCGTCCAGAATCTGCCGTCCCGCCAGTATATTCTTGTCGCGATCCTGCTTGCGGAACCAGTTCTGGATCTTGGAACGTCCACGGCTGGTGGTGATATATCCCAGATTCGGATTCAGCCAATCGCGGCTCGGGTTCGGCTGCTTCTGGGTAATAATTTCAATCTGATCGCCCATTTGCAGCTGGTAGGTAAACGGCACAATACGTCCGCCAATTTTCGCCCCAATGCAACGATGCCCGATATCGCTATGGATGTGATAAGCGAAATCCAGCGGCGTGGAACCGGCCGGGAGATCCACCACATCGCCTTTCGGCGTAAAGACATACACGCGATCGTCAAATACCTGACTGCGAACTTCATCCAACACGTCGTTCGAATCAGCCACCTCTTCCTGCCAGGCAAGCAGTTTACGCAGCCAGGCAATGCGTCCTTCATAGCCGGAGCGCCCGCCCACGGAGGTGCCTTCTTTGTATTTCCAGTGTGCCGCCACGCCCAGCTCGGCATCTTCATGCATCTGGCGCGTGCGAATCTGGATTTCAAGCGTCTTCCCACCCGGCCCTAGCACCACGGTGTGAATGGACTGATAGCCGTTTGGTTTCGGGTTGGCAACGTAATCGTCAAATTCGTCCGGCAAATGGCGATAGTGGGTATGCACGATACCCAGCGCCCCGTAGCAGTCCTGCAAGCGCTCAACGACAATACGCACCGCACGCACATCGAACAGCTCATCAAACGACAGCGCTTTTTTCTGCATCTTGCGCCAGATGCTGTAGATATGCTTGGGACGGCCGTAAATCTCTGCCTGCACGCCCTCTTCTTTCATCGCATCGCGCAGCGTTTTGACAAAATCATCAATGTACTGCGCGCGATCGATGCGGCGCTCGTGCAGCAGTTTGGCGATTTTTTTATATTCATCCGGGTGCAGGTAGCGGAAGCAGAAATCTTCCAGTTCCCACTTCAACTGCCCGATGCCCAGGCGGTTCGCCAACGGCGCGTAGATATTGGTACACTCTTTGGCCGCCAGCACCCGTTCTTCTTCCGGGGCATCCTTCACTTCACGCAGGTGGGCGATCCGCTCGGCGAGTTTGATGACCACGCAGCGGAAATCTTCCACCATCGCCAGCAACATGCGACGGATATTATCGACCTGCTCAGACGCGCCAGAGTCATTCTGCGTTGCTTTGAGCTGGCGAATTGCATCCATATCGCGCACGCCATGCACCAAATCAACGATGTTTTTACCAAATGCGGCTTCCAGCGTCGCCTCATCGACCACGCCTGCATCCGCCAGTGGAAAGAGCAGCGCCGCGCGCATGCTGTCATTGTCCATACTGAGCGTGGACAGGATTTCCACCATTTCAATGCCGCGCCACAGCAGTAGCGATGCATCGGAGTGATCTTGCGTTTGCTGCTCACAGTAACGCCAGGTTTCGGCTAAACGTTCACACGATTGCTGGCTGGAAATACCCAGCGAAGCAATCCACGCGTCAGGGACAAATTCACCTGCCGTATTCAAATGCGCACTTCTTACCGCAACCATAATTTCTCCCTACGTTACCCTTCACCTTGCAAACGACGCCGCTTTGCAGCCTATTACGCCTTTCGCGTGCCGGTATCGTGCAAAAACAATGCCATCGATTCAAGGTGCCCGGTATGTGGAAACATATCCAGCATCGCGACATTCACCAGCCTAAAACCTGCCGCCAGTAATACTTTGCTGTCGCGCGCTAGCGTCGTGGCATTACAGGAAACATATACCACCCGTTCAGGTGCCAGTCGGGTTATCTGTTCCATTACGCCTGCCGCGCCCGCACGTGCCGGATCAAGTAATATCTTATCAAAACCCTGAGCCGCCCACGGCTGCTGTGTGACGTCATCTTCAAGATTTTGGTGAAAAAATGTGACATTGGACAGCGCATTGCGTCGGGCATTCTCACGTCCTTTCTCTACCAGCGCGGTCACCCCTTCAACGCCAACGACGCTGGCGGCGCGCTGTGCCAGTGGCAGCGTGAAGTTACCCATGCCGCAAAACAGATCTAATATTCTATCCTGCGGTTGCACATCCAGCCACGCCAGCGCCTGTGCAACCATCTGCTGGTTGACCGCGTCGTTGACCTGAATAAAATCACGCGGGCTAAAGGCCAGCGTCAACCCAGCGACGTGATAAACCGGCTCTTCGCCGTGCAGACACGTCAGCGAATCGGCATCCGGAGCCAGATAAACCGAGACACCCTGCTGCCGGGCAAAATCTCGCAGCGCCTGCTCATCCGATGAATGCAGCAGATCAAGGTGCCTCAGCACCAGCAGCGGGCCGTTGTCCGCCTGCACCAGTTCCACATGCCCAAGGCGCTTCACCGCCTTTAATCGGCTCAGGCAGTCGCGCAACGGTTGCAGCAGCGCTTCAAGCTCGGGGCGTAGCACCGGACAGGCTTTGATATCCACCAGATCGTGAGAATTTGACTGCCGATAGCCCATCAACAGACGCTGCTCTTTTGTCTGAAAGTATAACGCAAGCCGCGCGCGCCTCCGATAGGCATAAGGTGTGCCGGCGATCAGCGAGGCGTCAGGCAGCTCCGCGCCCGTTTCTCGCGTCATCAGGCGCATTAATGCGGCCGTTTTGCTACTCTGTTGCAGCGTGATGTCCGCGTGCTGCTGCTGGCAGCCGCCGCAGCGGGTAAAATGCGGGCACAGCGGCTCAACGCGCTGTGGGCTGTGCGTCAGAAGGCGTTTAAGCTTTGCATGCGAAAACTGACGTTTCTCTTCCGTCAGTTGGACCTCAGCCTGCTCTCCCGGCAGTACACCCGTGACAAACACCGTCTTGCCTTCGTGGCGCGCCACCCCCTGTCCAAACGGGTCAAGCGACGTGACCGTAACAGTGAGGTTCTTAGCAGGAATCGCTTTCCGGGTCGTCACACGCCGGTTTGGAGAGTAGAATTGCGCCATAATGTACTATCGATTTTTCTCTTAAGTTGAACGGCCATATCTAATAACTAAATTAAATAATAGGGTGCCTGGCATCCTCTAATTCTCCCACATTGGAACCCCATGACCAAATACAGTCTTCGTGCACGGATGTTGATACTGATTTTGGCACCGACGCTGATGATCGGGCTGCTGCTCAGTTCGTTCTTCGTCATTCATCGTTACAACCAGTTGCAGTCGCAATTGGCAGACTCAGGCACTAGCATTATTGAACCGCTGGCAACCATCAGCGCTTACGCGATTACCCATCGTCAGATGGACACCATTCCCGCGTTAATCAATACGCTTCACCGTCGGCACTCTGCGATTATTCGTACCATTAGCGTGTTCGATGCGCGCAATCAGCTTCTGGCTACCACCAACGTACGCAACAACGTGACATTACAGCCGATCAGCAGCGACGCACATTCCTACAACAAATTGCACCTGCACCACACGAACGACGCGCTGATTCTGCACATGCCGATCGTCAATGACAGCGAATTTATGCCGGCAGGCACGGCGCCCGTGTTGCCCGGTACCGCCACACCTCTCGGCTATCTGGTCATCGAACTGGACACCAGCACCATTCGGCTTCAGCAGTATCAGGAAATCTTCATCGCCGCGCTCTTGCTGTTGTTATCTTTGGGTGCCGCCGTTCTCTTTGCCTATCGTCTGATGCGGGATGTCACCACCCCGATTCGTAATATGGTTGAGACCGTCGATCGCATCCGTCGCGGGCAGTTGGATAGCCGGGTAGAAGGGTACATGCTGGGCGAGTTGGACATGCTGAAAAACGGCATCAATTCAATGGCAATGTCGCTGACCGCCTACCATGAGGAGATGCAGCAAAATATCGATCAGGCGACCTACGATCTGCGAGAAACGCTGGAGCAGATGGAGATCCAGAACGTCGAACTGGATCTGGCCAAAAAGCGGGCGCAGGAAGCGGCACGTATTAAATCGGAGTTTCTGGCTAATATGTCACACGAACTGAGAACGCCGCTGAATGGCGTGATCGGTTTCACTCGCCAGACGTTGAAAACCCCGCTGAACACCACGCAGACTGACTATCTGCTTACCATCGAACGTTCCGCCAATAACCTGCTGAATATCATTAACGATGTGCTGGATTTCTCGAAGCTGGAGGCGGGTAAGCTGGTGCTGGAGGATATACCGTTCTCGCTGCACAACACGCTGGACGATGTCGTGATGCTGCTGGCGCACACGGCACATGAAAAAGGATTAGAGCTGACGCTCAGCATTCAGAATGACGTGCCCGAACAGTTTGTCGGCGATCCGCTACGGATACAGCAAATCATCACCAACCTGCTGGGCAACGCGATTAAATTTACCGAGCAGGGCAACATTGATATTCGGGTAGAGAAGCGCCGTCAGGAACACCATCAGGTCCAGCTAGAGGTGCAAATACGCGATACCGGCATCGGTATTGCCGAATTGCAGCAATCGCAGCTGTTCCAGGCGTTCCGTCAGGCTGACACCAGTATTTCACGCCGTCATGGCGGCACGGGACTCGGGCTGGTCATCACCCAACGCCTGGTCAAAGAGATGGGTGGCGATATCAGTTTCCAGAGTCAGCTCAACAAGGGCTCGACCTTCTGGTTCCACATCACGCTGCCGCTCAACCCGCACGCCATACCGACAGAACCGGCTTACACGATGCTGCAAGGCAAACATCTGGCCTACGTCGAGTATCATCCCATCGCCGCGCAGGCCACGCTGGATATCCTGAACCAGACGCCACTCATCGTGAGCTACAGCCCGACATTTGAGCAACTGCCGGAAGGGGAATTCGATATCCTGCTGCTCGGCATTCCCGTGCAATATCGCAACACACTGCTCGACTACACGCCCAGACTGCGTGATATCTGCCGCCGGGCACCCTGTGTGATTCTGGCGCTGCCCAGCCTGGCGCAAATGGATGCCGAACAGCTGAAAACCTTCGGCGTACATGCGTGTCTGAGCAAACCGCTCGCGGCATCACGCCTGCTGCCGCTGTTACAGGACAGCACGCTGTTCCAGCTCTCTTTCCTGCCGGACGATACGGCATCTCACCCGAGTGCTACACGCCATCCGGCCCGTCTGCCGCTAAGCGTGATGGCGGTGGATGACAACCCGGCGAATCTGAAACTGATCGGCACACTGCTGGAAGAGCAGGTCGAGACGATTATTCTGTGCGAAAGCGGACAGGATGCGATTGCACAGGCGAAATTGCATCAGTTCGACATTATCCTCATGGACATTCAGATGCCGGGTATGGACGGCATTTGCGCCAGCGAACTGATCCGCCAGATCCCTCATCATGCCACCACGCCCATCATCGCGGTGACGGCACAAACCATGACGGGTGAACGCGAGCATCTGCTGCGTTCAGGCATGGATGACTATCTGGCTAAACCGATAGATGAACAGATGCTGAAAAGCGTGCTGACGCGTCATGCGCGAAAGGATCCGTTAAAGCGCGATCGCGGTGATATGACGGGTTTATTGAGCGAGCACGACGATAGCCAGCTCTCTCTCGACTGGGCGCTGGCGCAGCAACAGGCGGCCAACAAACCGGAGTTGGCGCGTGACCTGCTGCAAATGCTGTTGGATTTCTTACCGGAGGTTCAGCAGAAGATAGAAAACGTGCTGAAAGGCCAGACGGATGACGACATTATCGAACTCGTGCATAAACTGCACGGCAGTTGCAGCTACAGCGGCGTGCCGCGTCTGAAACGCATCTGCCGCTATCTGGAGCAGCAGTTGCGTAAAGGCGTGCACGCCAGCGATTTGGAGCCCGAATGGCTGGAGCTACTGGACGAAATCGACAACGTCAACAAAGCCGCCCAGCCGCATATCAAACCGATGCGCTCGTAATCAATATCCCAGCATAGCCCTGTCTTTTTGTCACATGCTATGTGGATGCAGAGACAGTTTCGTGCGCTTACAATATGGCTATTTCATGCTCCTCCGCAGCACGCGCCCGACACGGGACGGCTCAAACGCCACTCGCCCCGTGGCCCCAGGCTTTCGGCGGAAATTATGCCGCTAACACGGTACCTTCGTCGATATCCGGCTTAACGGACCGCTTGCGACACGTTCCCTACGTGGCGCAAGCTTGAGCCGCGTCCATGCGGCTCATCCTAAGCCAGCTATCTCCTCAGCATAATTTTTTACGCCGGATAACGGCAAAAACCACAATGTCGCTGCATTCGTATAAGAAACAGCAGCCTGACAGAGGGAGAACCTAACGCTGAACGTTTAAGGGTCGAGCGCACGAAACCGTCTCTCAGTCTACATAGAAAAAGACCAAACACCATCGCATCACAATGACGATTATCGCGATACCGACTGCGCCAGCCGGATCGTCGCAGCGATATTACGTGCCGCCATTCGCACATTTTCTGCCGCATTATCCAGCGCTTCTTCTAGTGAGCAGATGTTGTAAAGCACGCTGAATACCGCGTCCAGACCATGTTCATGCACCACGCCGACATCTGCCGTCAGGCTGCCTGCAATACCAATGACCGGTTTATTATACTGTTTGGCGACCCGCGCCACGCCAATCGGCACTTTACCGTGGATCGTCTGGCTGTCGATGCGCCCTTCGCCGGTAATCACCAGTGTGGCATCTCGTACCAGTTCATCCAGCCCCAGCGCTTCTGTGACAATCTCAATGCCCTGACGCAGTTCAGCACCGCAAAAAGCCTGTAGCGCCGCCCCCATGCCACCCGCCGCCCCCGCGCCAGGAACGTGTTCCACGTCCATATCCAGATCGTGGCGAATTACCGCCGCATAATGCTTCAGCGCATTATCCAGCTGTTCAATCATCTCCGGCGTCGCCCCTTTCTGAGGGCCAAAAATCGCCGATGCGCCCTGTTTCCCCGTCAGTGGGTTGGTCACATCGCAGGCCACTTCAAAACGGCAGCCTTTAATACGTTCATCCAGCTCGCTGATATCAATGCGAGCGAGTTTGTCGAGCTCGCCACCGCCAAAACCGATCTGTTCGCCCTGCTTATCCAGCAGCTTCGCGCCGAGCGCCTGCACCATGCCCGATCCGCCGTCATTGGTTGCGCTCCCGCCAATCCCGATGATGCAGTGCCGGATACCATAATCTAACGCGCAGCGAATCAGTTCGCCCGTGCCATAGCTGGTTGTTTTTAACGGGTTACGCAGTTGCGAAGGTACCCGTTCCAGACCGCTTGCCGCCGCCATCTCAATAAAAGCCGTTTTTTCATCGCCAGACAGGCCAAAGAACGCGTCGATGCTGTCGCCTAACGGTCCTGTGACCTTAACATTCACAATCTTGCCATCGGTCGCAGCGACCATCGCTTCAACTGTGCCTTCCCCACCATCTGCAACAGGTAATTTGACATAGCAGGCATCGGGAAATATTTCACGAAATCCCTTTTCAATCTGCGTAGCAACATCTTGTGCAGACAAGCTTTCTTTATAAGAATCCGGTGCGATCACTATTTTCATAAACGATCCGATTTCATCAACGTTCCGATTGCATCAATAATCCGCGCGCTCATGAAACGGCGCTTATACTCGTCATACTTCAAGTTGCATGTGCGTTGGCCGCGTTCACTCACCCGAATCACTTACCTGTGTAAGCTCATCGGGATGAAATGAGAGACATCCTGTCTCTCACCGAAGGCCAGCCGTTGGCTGGTCAAATTCGTTCCCGACGAATTTGTCCTTCTCTTGCCGCGTTACAAGGCTTATAAATAAACCTTGCCCTAGCGGGCCAACGCTTTGCGTTGTTCAAACGTTAACGTTTGTCCTGAAACTCGAATTATTTAGGGTATATACCCGCCAGCTTTCAGGGCTGCAGGTCCTGAAATCTCTTGGATAGATCAGAATGATTCTCTGCCAGTCGGCTGGCATCCTGTGCCAGCCTCATGACTATCGCTTCACGGCTTATCGCGTAACTTCAACTTTGGCCAGCTTCTCGTAGTAACACGCCAGCGCACTGTGGTCGGCCGATCCCAGATCGTCCGCTTTCAGCGCCTGCATCATTTCCATCACCGCTGCCGTTAACGGCAGTTGGGCGCCAACACCGTGTGAAGTATCCAGCGCGTTCGCCAAATCTTTAATATGCAGATCGATGCGGAAACCCGGCTTAAAGTTACGATCCATCACCATCGGCGCTTTCGCATCCAGCACGGTGCTGCCCGCCAACCCGCCGCGGATTGCCTGATACACCAGATCCGGGTTAACCCCAGCTTTCGTTGCCAGCACCAGCGCCTCAGACATGGCGGCAATGTTCAGCGCCACAATCACCTGATTCGCCAGTTTGGTCACGTTGCCCGCGCCGATATCACCGGTATGTACAACGGATCCCGCCATGGATTTCAGAATCTCAAAACAGCGATCAAATTGCGCTTTGTCGCCGCCCACCATCACAGACAGCGTGCCGTCGATCGCTTTCGGTTCACCGCCGCTGACGGGCGCATCCAGCATGGCGATCTCTTTCGCCGCTAGCGCGGTAGCAATTTCGCGGCTGGCAAGCGGCGCGATGGAACTCATATCCACCACAATGCTTCCGGCACGTGCGCCCTCGATGACGCCGTTTTCACCCAGCACCACCTCTTTAACGTGCGGAGAGTTAGGCAGCATGGTGATGATAACGTCGCACTGCTCCGCAACCTGTTTCGGCGTACCCGCCGTCGTAGCGCCCGCCGCAACCACTTCCGCGACCGCGTCCAGATTTCTGTCCATCACGACTAATGAGTAACCTGCTTTCAGCAGATTTTTACTCATCGGTTTTCCCATGATGCCCAGTCCAATAAAACCAATTTTCATCGCCCTAACCTCATTGTCTGATGTAGATATCACTTCAATTCACGATGAACCCGCCTCATGGCAGATTCAATTCGCCGCGGAATCACTGAATCACTTCTTGTATTTGTCGCTCAGCGCCTGTGTTGCGCTGCGGAACACGCCCAGATCGCTACCGACCGCGACAAAGCTTGCGCCCCATTCCAGATAGCGGCGTGCATCGGCTTCAACCGGTGCCAGAATGCCGCAGGGTTTGTTATGCGCTGCCGCGCGATCGAAGATGTGGCGGATCGCTTTCTGCACGTCAGGGTGGTTAGGCTGACCGAGATAGCCCAGCGCCGCGGACAGGTCGCTCGGGCCGACAAACACGCCGTCTACGCCGTCTACCGCGATAATCGCATCCAGGTTGTCGAGGCCGTCCTGACTTTCGATTTGCACCACAACGGTAATGCTGTCGTTAATCTTGGCGAAATAGTCCGGTTCGGTGCCGTAGCCGTTGCTACGGTGCGCCACGGAAACACCGCGGATACCCGCTGGCGGATAACGGGTTGACGCAACCGCACGTGCGGCTTCTTCCGCCGTTTCCACAAAGGGGATCAGGAAGTTATTGAACCCGATATCCAACAACCGCTTGATGATGATCGGCTCATTGCACGGCGGACGAACGACGGGCGCGCTGTGGCTGCCTTTTAGCGCCATCAGTTGAGGAATAAACGTCACGATATCGTTAGGTGCATGCTCGCCATCCAGCACCAGCCAGTCGAATCCCGCCAGCCCCAGCACTTCAGTTGAAATCGGATTGCCCAGCGCACACCAGCAGCCAATCAACGTTTTCCCCTGCTGCAAATCTTGGCGAAAACGGTTAGGTAACAGCGGAGTCTTCATTTTTTATCCTCGGTCATTCCAGCGCCGCTTGCCTGAAGCGGCGCGCTCAAAAAACGGAAAATCAGAACGTTAGCGAACCAGACACGGACGTTTATTATCAAACGTCCACTCAGGAATAAGGTACTGCATCCCCATGGCGTCATTACGTGCGCCTAATCCCATGTTTTTATACAGTTCGTGTGCTTTCATCACCTGATCCATATCCAGTTCGATACCCAGACCCGGTTTCTTCGGCACTTCCACCATGCCGCCAACAATCTGCAACGGTTCTTTCGTCAGGCGCTGATTGCCTTCCTGCCAGATCCAGTGCGTATCAATCGCCGTAATCTTGCCCGGTGCCGCTGCCGCGACCTGGGTAAACATGGCCAGTGAAATATCAAAGTGGTTATTGGAGTGAGAGCCCCAGGTTAAGCCCCATTCGTGGCACATCTGCGCCACACGTACGGAACCTTGCATCGTCCAGAAGTGCGGATCGGCCAGCGGGATATCGACCGATTGCAGCGAAATGGTGTGGCCCATTTGTCGCCAGTCGGTGGCAATCATGTTGGTTGCCGTCGGCAGCCCCGTCGCACGACGGAACTCCGCCATGACTTCACGGCCGGAGAAACCTTGTTCCGCACCGCACGGATCTTCCGCATACGCCAGCACACCGCGCAGCTGTTTGCCCAGACCGATGGCCTCATCCAGCGACCAGGCCCCGTTTGGATCCAGCGTGATGCGCGCCTGCGGGAAGCGCTTCGCCAGCGCGGTCACCGCTTCGGCTTCTTCACTCCCGGCCAGTACGCCGCCTTTCAGTTTGAAATCATTGAAACCGTATTTTTCATACGCCGCCTCAGCCAGACGTACGATGGTTTCTGGAGACAACGCTTCTTCATGACGCAGACGATACCAGTCACACTTCTCATTCGTCTGGCTCTGATAAGGCAGATCGGTTTTATTACGATCGCCGATGTAGAACAGATAGCCCAGCATTTCTACCGCATCACGCTGCTGACCGTCGCCCAGCAGCGAGGCCACGCTGACATTGAGGAACTGCCCCAGCAGATCGAGCATTGCGGCTTCTATCCCCGTGACGACATGGATAGTGGTACGCAGATCGAACGTCTGCAAGCCACGCCCGGAGGAATCACGGTCGGCGAACTGTTCACGCACCGCCGTCATCACGTTTTTGTACTCACCCAGCGTTTTGCCGACTACCAGCGCGGCAGCATCTTCCAGCGTCTGACGGATTTTCTCACCGCCGGGAATTTCACCGACACCGGTATTCCCGGCGTTATCTTTCAGAATCACAATGTTGCGAGTGAAATAAGGTGCATGTGCGCCGCTCAGGTTAAGCAGCATACTGTCGTGACCTGCAACCGGGATAACCTGCATGTGGGTAATAACCGGCGTTGAATTTTGCAATGTCATTTTCTTATCCTTTCTCTCTCATTTTTTTATGTAGGGTTAGCGGCCAAAAACCGGGCGTTTGCGGTCAAACTTCCAACCAGGAATCAGGTACTGCATGGCGACGGCATCATTACGTGCCCCGCTCGGTAATTTTTTGTACAGATCGTGGGCTTTCATCACTTGTGCCATATCCAGCTCAATCCCCAGACCCGGGCGATCCGGCACCTTAATCTTGCCGTTGACGATTTGCAGCGGCTCTTTGGTCAGATGCTGCCCTTCCTGCCAGATCCAGTGCGTATCAATCGCCGTCGGATTACCCGGAGCCGCCGCCCCCACGTGCGTGAACATCGCCAGCGAAATATCAAAGTGGTTATTGGAATGGCAACCCCATGTCAGGCCCCACTCATCACACAGTTGGGCGACGCGCACTGCACCGTGCATCGTCCAGAAATGCGGATCGGCCAGCGGAATATCGACCGCCTGTAGCATCACAGCATGATTCATTTCGCGCCAGTTGGTGGCAATCATGTTGGTCGCAACTGGCAGCCCGGTGGCGCGACGGAATTCCGCCATCACTTCGCGACCAGAGAAACCTTGTTCAGCACCGCACGGGTCTTCCGCATAGGTCAGAATGCCCTTCATGTCTTTGCATAAACCAATCGCTTCATCCAGCAGCCAGGCCCCGTTTGGATCGACGGTAATGCGGGCATCCGGGAAGCGTTTCTTCAGCGCTTTCACAGCATCGATTTCCTGCTCGCCGGGCAACACGCCGCCTTTGAGTTTGAAATCTTTAAATCCGTAGCGGTCAGTGGTGGCTTCGGCCAAACGCACAATCGCTTCGCTGTCCATCGCCTGTTGGTGACGCAGGTGATACCACTCGTGCTTGCCTTTCTCACCGGCTAAATAGGGTAGATCCGTCTTCGTGCGGTCACCGATATAGAACAGGTAACCGAGCACGGTGACGTCATCACGCTGCTTCCCCGGCCCCAGCAGCTCGGCAACGGGGACACCCATAAATTGTCCCAGCAGATCGAGCAGCGCGGCTTCGAGCGCCGCCACCGCATTCACGCGCAGTTCAAACGTCCAGGCGCCTTTGCCGAAGGAATCAAAATCAGAAGATTGGTTGCCGACATGAATGTCATGAACCAGACGATTCATGCGGGCGATTTGTTCGCCTTTCACGCGAGGAATAGCCTCAACCAACGTGTTGTAAATAACTTCACCGCCGGGGGCTTCGCCGACACCGGTATGCCCGGCGCTGTCGGTTAAAATGACGAGGTTACGCGTAAAGTAAGCACCATGTGCCCCCCCGATGTTCAGCAACATGCTGTCATAGCCCGCGACGGGGATGACTTTCATGTCAGTAATTACAGGGGTCGCCGAAAAGTTTGTCATTACAGACTCCCATCACGAATGGTGCGCACAGGGTTTACGCTTAGGTTTCCGATGTTTGCCACAACGCAGAAGCACGTTGAAGCGGATGAAAATAATTCAGTCATACAGAAATAAAAAACAGATGGTGCACCAGTAGATGATTTCATGTTGTTTTCCTACTTTATTAGCGCGACCTTTTTTTTACTCTGATTTGAAATGGTAATGCTTGTAGGGTTATCAGAATAAAAACAGGTTATAACTGTCCCGATACCGGAATAAACCAGTCAGAAAAGCGTTGTCAGAATGAATACCGCCTTACCAACCTCAGGAAAAAGTATAAGTTTTCTTATTTCACAACTCATTGGGCAATAGCACAGTATTCCCTGTCGAAATGCAGATTAAATATGTCATTATCACAGGCCAATGGGAGGTGTTTCACGAAAACCGGGGAAAGCGAATTTCCGCCTTATAACCCCCGAAATACCTCTTCCCAGCAACCGATTTCAAATAGATAAAACGCGGCTTTCCATGAGGTAAATAAGCGGCAAGCCTATACCCTAAATAATTCGAGTTTCAGGACAAACGTTAACGTTTGAACAACGCAAAGCGTTGGCCCGCTAGGGCAAGGTTTATTTATAAGCCTTGTAACGCGGCAAGAGAGCGAATCCCGATGAGCTTACTCAAGTAAGTGATTCGGGTGAGTGAACGCGGCCAACGTACATGCAACGTGAAGTATGACGGGTATATAGCGAAACGCTGCGCCATCAGTACGATGCCGCAGCGTTTTGTGTTATTGCCTATATGCAAATTAATACGGTAACGAATGGCCTTACTTCTTAACGAATGGCTTCAATTCGATACGTTTAATATCCTGTACGATAAACAGGTAGCTGACGATGGCAACCAGCGCATGAATCCCGACATACACCAGACCGCCGTTGAAAGAGCCGGTCATTCCGATGATGTAGCCAATTGCAATCGGTGTCACGATACCAGACGCATTACCGAACATGTTGAACAGCCCACCGCTCAACCCACTGATTTCTTTCGGCGCGGTATCGGCCATAACCGCCCAGCCCAGCGCACCAATGCCTTTCCCGAAGAAAGCCGCAGACATCACCGCAATAACAACCCATTCGGTTTCTACATAGTTACAAATCACCATCGACATGGAGAGCAACATACCGAGGACAATAGGTGTTTTACGGGCAAAGGTCAGTGAATTGGTCCGGCGCATCAGATAATCGGAAATAATGCCGCCCAGAACGCCGCCGACAAAACCACAGATGGCAGGTACCGAGGCAACAAACCCGGCTTTGAGAATCGACATGCCACGCGCCTGAACCAGATAGAGTGGGAACCAGGTGATGAAAAAGTAGGTCAGTGCGTTAATACAGTATTGACCGATATAGATACCGAGCATCATACGAGACTGCAGTAATTGATTGATCTGATGCCATTTTTCGCCCTTTTCGGTCGCTTTCTTCGACCCTTTGGCATCCATGTTGATTAGCGCACCACCGGCCTCAATGTAATCCAGTTCAGCCTGATTCACGCCAGGATGATCTTTAGGATCGTGGATCACTTTCAGCCAGACAAAGCTGAGGATGATACCCAAACCACCCATGAACCAGAACACGTGCGCCCAACCCACCGCATGTACCAACCAGCCCATGATAGGGGCGAAAATCACGGTCGCAAAGTATTGGGCCGAGTTGAATATCGCGACGGCTGTTCCACGTTCTTGTGCAGGGAACCAAGCAGCGACAATACGGCTATTTCCCGGGAAGGAAGGTGATTCACACAGGCCGACCATAAAGCGCAAGAGGAACAAAGAAATGACGATGCCAGCACCGCTGAAGATATCGACAAAGCCTTGTAATAAGGTAAAAACCGACCAGGTGAAGATGCTGTAGAAGTAAACTTTCTTTGAGCCGAAGCGATCGAGCAGCCAGCCTCCGGGGATTTGCCCAATCACATACGCCCAGGAGAACGCTGAGAAGATATAGCCCATCCCTACCGCATCCAACCCAATCTCTTTGGACATAGCAGAGCCAGCGATGGACAATGTGGCACGGTCGCCATAGTTAAATGACGTGACGATAAACAACATCACGACAATCCAGTAGCGGGCGTTTGTTCTCTTTTGTATCGCGCCAGCTGCTGAGCTTACTGTATTCATGATGAACTCCTGCTTCAATCGCGGTTCGCTCATTCATTCTGAATAACAGATAACGTGTAGGGTTATCAGAATGAAGATCAGTGGATATCCCCGTCATACTTCAAGTTACATGTGTGTTGGCTGCGTTCACTCACCCGAATCACTTACCTAAGTAAGTTCATCGGGATTCCTTCTCTTGCCGCCTACCTGAAACTCGAATTATTTAGGGTATAGTTAAATTCCCATTTTTATTTTTCTTGCGAATAGCCAGGCTATATAGCTTCAGAGTAATTAGCTGACATCTTCAACTCGCCGGATCATTATAATTTTTACCTACTGGCTGCTCACTAGATAAAAGCACAACATTAAAAATGTCCTTTTGAATATGTTGGTGCACTTGCCCTATATAGTGCGAGGTGTTTCACGAAAAATGTCGCCATTCTCTTTTTACATTCATACACATTATTTTCATTTCTCCCTTAAAAACTGCGTGCAGGCAGAATGTGATCAAACTCACCAAAAATTGGGGCTTCGCCTGATAAATCAGAAACAAAAAGCACGGGCTTAGGTCAATTGCATAATGTACGAGAAGAGAACCTCACGTATACTCGTTAGCGAGCAATAAAGTAATAGCGTGGTAATCATTACCACGGCGTTTCTGATAAACCAATAATAAAGGCTTGCATCATGTCAGATAAATCAGAAAGTAATGCTGCACAAGAGCAGCCACTTTATATTAAGGTCCACGATTCTGATAATGTTGCCATTGTTGTTAATAATAATGGCTTACGTGCCGGAACCCGTTTTAATGATAATCTGGAATTAATTGAGCATGTTCCGCAGGGACACAAAGTTGCCCTTGTTGATATCGCCAAATCAGGCGCAATAATCCGCTATGGTGAAATTATCGGGTATGCGCTACGCGATATTGCTAAAGGAAGCTGGATTGATGAATCCCTGGTCGAGTTGCCTCAGGCTCCCGCGTTGGAAACCCTGCCGCTGGCGACTAAAGTCCCGGCCTCCCTGCCTTCGCTGGAAGGCTACACCTTTGAAGGTTACCGTAACGCCGATGGCAGCGTAGGCACAAAAAATCTGTTGGGCATCAGCACCAGCGTGCACTGTGTCGCGGGCGTAGTGGACTATGTCGTCAAAATTATCGAGCGGGATTTATTACCGAAATATCCCAATGTGGATGGCGTGGTCGCACTCAACCATCTCTACGGCTGCGGCGTGGCGATCAATGCACCTGCTGCGGTCGTTCCTATCCGTACCATTCACAACCTGGCGCTGAACCCGAATTTTGGCGGAGAGATACTGGTGGTGGGCCTGGGCTGTGAAAAATTACAACCGGAACGCCTGCTGGAAGGGACATCAGACGTACAGGCCATCTCTCTTGATGACAGTAGTATTGTCCGCTTGCAGGATGAACACCACGTTGGTTTCAGATCGATGGTGGATGACATTCTGACGATGGCAGACAGGCACCTGCAACGGCTGAACAAACGCCAGCGTGAAACCTGTCCGGCCTCAGAATTGGTTGTCGGCATGCAGTGTGGCGGCAGCGATGCTTTCTCTGGCGTTACCGCGAACCCAGCCGTCGGTTTTGCATCCGACCTACTGGTACGCTGCGGCGCAACCGTCATGTTCTCCGAAGTAACTGAAGTGCGCGACGCCATTCATCTGTTAACGCCGCGCGCCATCAATGAAGAAGTCGGTAAACGTCTACTGGAAGAAATGGCCTGGTACGACAATTATCTCGACAGCGGCCAGACTGATCGTAGCGCCAACCCATCGCCGGGCAACAAAAAGGGAGGTCTGGCGAACGTGGTGGAAAAAGCGCTCGGCTCCATTGCAAAATCCGGCACCAGCGCTATTGTCGAGGTCCTGTCTCCCGGTCAACGCCCCACCAAGCGTGGGCTAATTTACGCCGCAACGCCAGCCAGTGACTTCGTGTGCGGCACCCAGCAGCTTGCTTCCGGTATCACCGTGCAGGTCTTCACCACGGGTCGCGGTACGCCCTATGGCCTGCTCGCGGTACCCGTCATAAAAATGGCAACCCGTACTGCACTGGCAAACCGCTGGCACGATCTGATGGATATTGATGCCGGTACGATTGCTACCGGAGAAGCCACGATCGAAGACGTGGGCTGGCAGCTTTTCCACTTCATTTTGGATATCGCCAGTGGCAAGAAAAAAACCTGGTCCGATCAGTGGGGGCTTCATAACGCACTGGCCGTTTTCAATCCAGCGCCGGTAACCTGATTATCGTCCTCCGCAGGCCAGAGTCATTATCCGGCCTGCGGATCGCGTTATTTGATCTACAATAAATTAAGTGCTAATAACAGTGCTAATTAAAAGAACAAACAGCAGATAAGCAACATTTACTTTCATTCACGCAAAGAAAAAATAAAAAAAAATTAACAAACCATTCTTCTTAGCTTCAATTTCATTGATTCAAAAATTCCCTTTAAGAATAATCCCTATTTACTCACCACCTATTCTTAATCATTTTTTTACCAATTATTTATTGCCAATAAAATGAATCAATTGACAGGTAATCGTCCCCATCATAAATTTACGCGTGCTGAAAAAGCGTGCTAACACTGATGACATATTTGTTACAAAAATACAGTTACAAAAACTCCATCACGCACAATATAGGGTCAATAGCCTGCTCATAAATAATGTCTGGCATTATTTTATATAAATGAGTGAGCGCCCAAAAATTTTCAGTATACCTATTTGAATAACTTGAATATTTACACAGCAATATGCCTGACAGATTTCACGGGATGTACCACGCGGCAGCGACACAGCGTTTTAGCTTCTGTAATAATCAGAACGACTGAAACGAGGAAAGCGACCAGTATGGCTGAACCTGGGACTGAGCGGGATACGTACGCCGGGGTTTCTCATGAGAGTGAATACACCTGTTACACAGCAGGAGTATCTGTTAGACATGGACACCATATTGATGTCCACGACAAATATTCACAGCCACATTACTTATGCCAACTCTGCCTTCATTAAGGTTAGTGGTTTTTCTGAAGAGCAGCTCATCAACCAGCCACACAATATTGTGCGTCACCCTGACATGCCCGTTGAAGCCTATGCCGACATGTGGTTTACGTTGAAACAAGGCGATAGCTGGACAGGGTTAGTGAAAAACCGCCGCAACAACGGCGACCACTACTGGGTTCGCGCCAACGTTACGCCGGTCTACCAGCAGGAGCATCTCGCGGGCTATATCTCGGTACGTAACACGCCCAGCGCCGAAGAGATCAAATCTGCCGAAGCGTTGTATAGCGCCGTGCAGAAAAAACAGGCGGGCAACCGCAAGTTCTACAAAGGGCTGGTGGTTCGCACCGGACTCTTTTCGCCACTGTCGCTATTGCAAAAGTTATCAGTCCGCTGGCGCTTACGCATCGCGGTATTGACGGCGGGGCTCATTCCCACGCTGCTTGCTTTCAGCGGCATGAATCCGCTGTGGCTACTGGCACTGGCGCTGTTACTCATTGTTATCCTGGATCAGTTGCTGCAAAAGCAAATCGCACAGCCCATCGGGATGATACTGAAGCAGGCTCAGCATGTGGTCTCAGGCCGTAAAGTAAAGCATATCCATCTGAATCGGGTAGACGAAATCGGTTTGCTACTGCGTTCCGTTAATCAGTTTGGCCTGAATTTGCATTCGCTTGTTGATGACGTCAGCACGCAGGTAAACGGTATTACCAACGTCAGCCATAAGCTGGCGGAAAACAATATCGACCTGAATACGCGTACAGAAGAAACATCGGCAAACCTGCAACAAACCGCCGCCGCCATTGAAGAAATTACCGTTGCCGTGCAGCAGAGTGCTGAAACGGCGGCACAGGCCACCACAATGGCTGAAGCCGCCAGCAGTACCGCGCTTAAAGGTGGCAATATCATGAAGGAAACCATCGGCATGATGGATTCCATTTCCAGCGCTAGCGACAAGATCGTTGATATCATTGGCGTGATAGACAGTATTGCCTTCCAGACTAACATCCTTGCACTGAATGCGGCGGTTGAAGCCGCGCGGGCTGGCGTACAGGGGCGGGGGTTTGCCGTAGTGGCCGCCGAAGTGCGCAATTTAGCACAGCATTCCGCCTCTGCGGCCAAAGAGATTAAAGCACTCATCGACGCCAACGTTGAAAGCGTGAAACAAGGCAGCACAATGGTAGAAAACGCGGGCAAACATATCAGCGATATCGTTGATGAAGTCTTGCAGGTCTCCACCATGATCAAAGAGATCAGCAACGCAACGCATGAGCAAACCTCGGCATTGGGCCTGATCAACACCTCTATTGCACAGATAGAACAAATGACACATCGCAATACTGATATGGTTACGCATTCAACAGAAGCCGCTGAAGGGCTAAACCTTCAGGCAAGGCGGCTGAATAGCGCGATTAACGTGTACGGTAGCTAACGAACGTCATCTTTCTCTCCCTTTCCTGGCTGATACATTTTGTTACATGAGCTGTCAGGAAAGTGAGTATTTCATGCTTCATTGCCAACAATATCCCCTTCGAGAAAGTGCTTAAATTACCGATATAACGGCTTGTACCCCGAATAATTCGGGTATATCGGCATCTTTTCAGGAGGGAAAATGTCAAACACCATCAGCAGTATCAGCGTATCGACAACAACAGCAAGCAGCAGTAAAAGCAGCAACACCTCAGAGCAACAGATTGCACAGCTAACCAAGCAGGTTCAGGCGCTTACCAAACAGGTAAGTAAACTGACCGAATCGGCCTCCAGCGCAGAAAGCGATGATGAACGTAAACTGATCGAACAGCAGCAGCAGGCCATTCAAGCGCAAATCCAGGCGTTACAGGCACAAATTGCCCGCTTGCAGAGTGAAAAATCAGAACAGCAGTCTGATTCCACCTCTTCGACTCAAAGTGCTAAACAAGAAGGCGTTAACCGCCCGACAGCAGATAACCAGATTAATATCTACGTCTAGTCTGCGTCAGGGATGGGATAGCCGGTAAATGTAAAAGGTCGCTTGATTGAAGCGACCTTTTTTCATCAGAAGTTACCGCAGGAAATGGATAATCAGGAACGGGGCCGCTTCAGCGGTGTTACCAACCCTTGCAGACACTCTATCTTGATTGCCAGTGTAATTTGCATCAATTCCCCTAAGCGACCGTTAGGAAATTCGTCCTTGCGGGAGAACCACAACAGGTACTCCTCAGGCAAATCAATCAGCACTCGTCCTTTGTATTTACCAAAGGGCATTTGCATCGTGGCAATGTCTATCAGGTCTTCTTTTTCCACCGCTTACTCTCCCAATAGTCGGATCATTTCCGCCTCGTCGATCACCGGGATTCCCAGCTCCTGCGCTTTTGCCAGCTTAGAACCTGCGGCTTCGCCGGCGATCACCATATCGGTTTTCTTCGAGACGCTGCCACTCACTTTTGCTCCTAACGCCGTTAGCCGATCTTTGGCTTCGTCACGGGACAAAATGCTCAGCGATCCGGTCAATACCACCGTTTTCCCCGCGAATGGGCTGTCGATCTCTTCAGCCTTGACGACCAGAACCTCAGGCCAGTGAATGTTTATGCCAGCAGGATCGGTCAGTTCGCGAATAACGGTTTGGTTATGCTCTTCCTCAAGGAAATGACGTACATGTGCGGCAACAACTTTACCGACATCCGGCACCGCCAGCAGAGCTTCTTCATCGGCAGCAAAAAGTGCTTCCAGCGAACCAAAATGGGCAGCCAGATTGGCAGCGGTAGATTCACCAACGTCACGAATCCCCAGAGCATACAGGAAGCGCGCCAGCGTAGTGCTTTTCGCCTTTTCCAGCGCATTGACCAGATTCATCGCTGATTTCGGCCCCATGCGATCCAGCCCTGTCATGATCCCAGCGCTCAGGCGAAACAGATCGGCTGGCGTCTTGACGTACTCTTTTTCCACCAACTGATCGATGATCTTATCGCCCATACCTTCAACATCCAACGCACGGCGAGAAACAAAATGCTTCAGTGCTTCTTTACGCTGGGCACCACAGATCAAACCACCGGTACAGCGCGTAACGGCCTCCCCTTCTACGCGTTCAACGTCAGATCCACACACGGGACAGGCCGCAGGGAAAACGATCGGTTGTACCGTTTCTGGCCGTTCAGATTCCACGATGCCGACGATCTGCGGGATCACATCCCCCGCACGACGCACAATCACGCGATCGCCAATCTGCAAACCTAACCGCTCAATTTCATCAGCATTGTGCAATGTCGCATTGCTGACGATGACCCCAGCTACGGCGACCGGTTCCAGACGCGCGACTGGCGTAATCGCCCCTGTGCGCCCAACCTGAAACTCGACATCACGTACCCAGGTCAGCTGTTCCTGCGCCGGGAATTTAAAGGCTACAGCCCAGCGAGGCGCACGGGCAACGAACCCTAACCGCTCCTGCAGTTCCAGAGAGTCAACTTTGACAACGACGCCGTCGATATCAAAGCCTAACGAACTGCGGGTTTGTTCGACCTGACGATAAAAATCGAGCACCTCAGCTGAACCGGTACAGAGCTTGATTTTGTCACTAACCGGCAGTCCCCACGCTTTGAACTGCATCAGCCGTTCCCAGTGGCTGGCAGGTAATTCACCGCCTTCCAGTAGACCAACGCCATAGCAGAAGAAGGTCAGTGGACGTTTAGCCGTAATACGTGGGTCAAGCTGGCGCAGCGATCCGGCGGCAGCATTACGCGGGTTGGCAAAGACTTTACTTCCCGTACGGCGAGCCTCTTCGTTCAGCTTTTCAAAACCGCTGTGTTTCATAAACACTTCACCGCGCACTTCGACACGGCGCGGGATGTTGTCACCTTCAAGGCGCAACGGAATCGCCGCAACGGTACGAATGTTACTGGTGATATTTTCCCCGGTCGTGCCATCCCCGCGCGTGGCCGCCTGTACCAGAACACCGTCTTCATACAACAAGCTGACCGCTAAACCATCCAGCTTTAGCTCACAGCAGAATGTCAGATCGTCACCGTTTTTCAGCCGGTCGCCAATTCGCTTGCTGAAGGCCAGGTAGCTCTCTTCATCAAATACGTTATCCAGCGATAACATCGGCACTTCATGGCGTACCTGTTCAAACGCTGCCAGCGGTGCCGCACCCACGCGCTGCGTGGGAGAATCGCTGGTCACCAGCTCAGGGTGATCCGCCTCTAACGCTTTCAGTTCCTGCATGAGTTTGTCATATTCGACATCAGGAATTTCGGGCGCATCTTCAACGTGATATTTGTATTCGTGATGGCGTAAGACCCGGCGCAACTCCGCTACCCGCAGTGCAACCTCATTCACTTCGGCTGGTTCTTTCTTCACTGGTTTCATACCTGTTTTATCTGACGTGTCGCCCTGTCGGCGTTATGATTCTCGCCCGTGATGTGCCAGAGCGAGAATCATTAGCTTGCGGTCTGAACGGCGTCATGATGATTCAAGCGCCGTCAGTTTTATTTTTTAAGGTTTAGACGCGTTGGCTTTAATCGTGTTGATGATGTTCGTTGTGGAGCAGCCGTCCTCAAAGTTCAGGACTTTCACTTCACCACCGTTAGCCCAGACCTCTTCACTACCGGCGATTTCATGTGGCTGGTAGTCTCCGCCTTTCACCAGAATGTCCGGCAGAATGCTGGCAATCAGGCGCTGCGGCGTATCTTCTTCAAACGGCACAACCCAGTCGACGGCTTCCAGCGCGCCCAGCACGATCATCCGCTGCGGCAGCGGGTTGACGGGACGCGTTGGCCCCTTCAGGCGTTTGGTTGACGCATCGCTGTTGACTGCCACAATTAACCTATCGCCAAGTTTGCGGGCATTTGCCAGGTAAGATACATGTCCAGCATGCAGAATATCGAAGCAGCCGTTGGTCATCACAATCTTTTCGCCACGCTGGCGCGCCAGTTCAACGGCCTTTTTCAGCTGTTCTTCTGTCATCACGCCAAATCCGGTGTCGGCACGGCCACGGATAGCATTTTCCAGCTCAATCGGCGTGACCGTTGATGTGCCCAGCTTGCCAACGACGACGCCTGCAGCAGCATTCGCCAGGAAGCAGGCCTCTTCCAGCGGATTACCTGCCGCCAGCGCAGCGGCCAGCACACCAATGACGGTATCGCCCGCACCAGTCACGTCGTACACTTCCTGCGCCTGCGTAGGCAAATGCAGCGGTGCCTTGCCCGGCTGTAGCAGCGTCATCCCTTGCTCGGAACGGGTAATCAGCAACGCGGACAGATCGTAATCGGCCACCAGTTGCATACCGCGCTCAACCAGCTCGTCTTCCGTTTTGCAACGCCCTGCGACTGCTTCAAACTCAGACAGGTTCGGCGTCAGCAATGTCGCGCCACGGTAACGGGCAAAATCCGTGCCTTTCGGGTCGATCAACACCGGAACGCCCGCGGCTTTTGCCGTCTGAATCATGGTTTGCACATGCGCTAATGCGCCTTTTGCATAGTCAGACAGCACCAGCGCACCAATTTTTGGCAGCGCCAGTTGAATACGCTCGATGATCGGCTGAGGATCAATTCCCTCAAAGCCTTCCTCAAAATCCAGTCGGATCAACTGCTGATTACGTGACAGCACGCGCAGCTTGGTGATCGTCGGGTGCGTAGGAACAGCGACAAAATCGCACTTCACATTCACTTCGCCAAGTTTGGCATTCAGGGCGCGAGCGGCATCATCAATGCCAGTTAATCCCACCAGACGTGATCCCGCGCCCAATGCAGCGATGTTCATTGCGACGTTCGCCGCGCCGCCTGGGCGCTCTTCGATCGTATCCACCTTGACCACAGGCACGGGTGCCTCTGGTGAAATTCGGCTGGTCGGCCCATACCAGTAACGATCCAGCATGACATCACCGACCACTAATACACCCGCTTGACGGAAATCAGGCAGCGTCACTTTCATCCTCTACTCCAGGCTTATTTCGCATAATGCGCGTAATAATATCATAGGCACGTATCATACACGCCACTGCTGCGCGGCTCTTTGCTGAGCATGTGGTAGCATAACCCATCATCATATAGTCAAGGGGAAACCTAGGCTCCCACTAACCACTTATTCCAACTCACCAGCACCTGTTCCCGCTCTGCAACAAACCGATCCTTGCTGACCCGGCCGGACAGTTCCTGCAAGGCCAGATGGTGCAGTTCGTTGCGCATGGTGACGTAGGCTAGCTTGAGCGCATTGGCTTCGCTCTCTTCCATCACGCCATACTGCGCCATCAGTTCCAGAATGCGCACATTGTCTGACCAGCGGGTCAAACGCGGTTCCTGAGCGGCGTAACGCAGCACCAGATACTGGGCAATAAATTCAATATCTGTAATGCCGCCCGCATCCGTTTTGATATCAAAGAGCGCTTTATCTTTGTTCGCCAGATGCTGACGCATTTTTTCCCGCATTTCTCGCACTTCAGTCCGCAGAGTATCCGCATCACGCTCTGCACACAGAATGCCGCGGCGAATAGACTCAAAGGTCTGCTGCACGCCGCTTTCGCCGTACACCATACGCGCACGCACCAGCGCCTGATGCTCCCACGTCCACGCTTCATTGCGCTGATACTCATCAAAGGCTTCAACCGTACTCACCAGCATACCCGCCGCGCCCGATGGCCGCAGACGGGCATCCACTTCGTACAAAATGCCTGATGACGTCCGGGTGCTAAACAGGTGCATTACACGCTGTGCGAGGCGCAGATAGAACTGGCGGCCATCAATACTGCGTTCGCCATCCGTCATCACATCCGACGGGCAGTCCAGCAAGAACACCAGATCCAGATCGGAGCTATACCCCAGCTCCCAGCCGCCGAGCTTGCCATAGGCAATAACGGCAAACCCACGGCCTTCACGGTGCTGTAAATGGGACGGCTGGCCGTAACGCGCCACCATCTGTCCCCACGCTTGCTGAACCACTGCCGCGATAATCGCTTCCGCCAGATACGTTAAGTGATCGCTCACTTTCATCACGGGCAGTACGCCACCGATATCCCCTGCGGCGATGCGCAGTTGCTGCGACTGTTTAAACTGGCGAACCGCTTCCAGTTGCTGTTCTTCATCATCCTCAGGTACGCGCATCAAATACTGACGTAGCTCATCGGCATACGCGCCCGGTGCCGTCGGCTGATACAACGTTGACGCATCGAGCAATTCATCCAGCAGCAGAGGGTAGCGTGCCAGCTGGCTTGCCACCATTGGCGACGCCGCGCACAGGCGAATCAGTTGGCCGAGCGCAGCGCGAGACTCCAGCAGCAGTTCAAGATAGGTGGTGCGTGTGACAATCCCCAGCAGCAGCGGCGTCAGACGAGACAGCACCGTATCCGCTTCCTGACGAGCGCAGACTTCCGCCAGCAAACACGGCATGAGCTGATCCAGCACGTCTCGCCCGCGCGGCCCTATCGTGCGTTTCGCCACATCGTGACGGAATTCCACAATCGTCCGCATCAGCTTTTCACGCACGCTTTCCGAGAGATGCGGCGTCAGCGGAGCCAGTTCACCGTCATCCAGCGTATCCTGCCATAGGCTGCTATAGCTGCTATGTTCGGGGATATCATTATTGTCCGGCGCATCATCGCCAATCAGATCGTCAAATACGTGGCGCACAGCCTGCATATGCTCTGAAAGCCTGGATTGCAGCGTGTCCCAACTGTCGCATCCCATTCCCCATGCCAGACGCTGCTGGTTCAGTTCATCACCCGGCAGCGTTTGCGTCTGCTCATCGGCAATGGCCTGCAACAGGTTCTCTAGGCGGCGCAGAAACAGGTAAGCAGTGCTGAGATCGAGCACCTGTTGCGGCGTTAATAACCCCAGCGCCCCTACATGCTGGAGCGTAGGTAGCAGCGAACGTCCCTGTAATCCCGGTTCACGTCCGCCACGAATCAGTTGGAAAACCTGCGTAATAAATTCGATTTCGCGAATCCCACCGGCACCCAGTTTGATGTTGTTGCGCAGATCCCGGCGACGCACCTCGCGGGCAATCATACTCTTCATATTCCGCAGCGACTGGATCACGCTGAAATCGATATAGCGGCGGAAGACGAAGGGTTTCAGCGTGCTACGCAGTTCCTGACTGTAAGCATCGTCCATTCCGCCCATCAGGCGCGCTTTGACCATCGCATAGCGTTCCCAGTCGCGGCCCTGTTCCTGATAATAATCTTCCATCGCCGCAAAACTGAGCACCAGCGGGCCGCTGTCACCAAAGGGACGTAGCCGCATATCCACACGGTAAACAAAACCATCAACGGTCGGCTGATCCAGCACCTTAATGAGTCGCTGCCCCAGACGCGTGAAGAACTGTGCGTTATCCAGCTCGCGCCGTCCGCCTTGTGTATGACCATTTTCGGGATAGACGAAGATCAGATCGATGTCCGAAGAAAAATTAAGCTCTCCCCCGCCCAGTTTTCCCATGCCAAGAATCAGCAGAGGCTGCGCCACACCCTGCGCATTGCAAGGTGTCCCCCATTCACGGCAACAGGCCTGATATAACCAGCTTCTGGCCGCCACAATCACCACCTCAGCCAATTCACTCAACTGACGCAACGTGTGTTCCGTGGTACTGGTTTGCAGCGCCTGCGACCACGCAATTCGCGCCAACATATGGCGACGAAACCGACGCAATGCCGCCATCAACGCATTTTCATCATTAACATCGGCCAGAGCGTTACTTAACCAGTCGGCGTAGTGCTGCCACTCTTCGGGCTGCGGCGGTTGCTGATGAATCCTTTGCCACCAGTCAGGATGCAGCGCAAGCGCATCGCTGACAAAATCGCTCAATGCCAAAACAGCGGCGTCGCTGTCCGTTATCGGTTCATCAGGTGCGGCTTCCCGCAAACGCGAGAGCGCACGTTGAGATTGTTCCGTCAGAAGCAAAGGTAAAGCAGGCAAAGGAAGTATCGGCATGGGGGTTCCCTTGATGCGCCGCCTATCCTCACTGACAAGCGGCAGTTAACGGTTACTGTGACTGTCCGCCGCTATGTAGCCAGAACGGAGACAAGGCCAGCGCCTCTTTACGGTAGGCTTCCAGATACACGGAAGGCGCCTTTCCGGCAGCAAGCCGCTCAATTTCCTGAAGTAAGATCCGCCAGTGTTCAATGTAGGCTTCCACCTGTTCCGCCGGATACGCGCCGGACAAGAGAAGGAAAGCGCAGATACTACGTTGCAGACGAGGGATTTGCTGTTCGTACTGAATTTCCGTCAACTTAGAAGAAAAGGCGCTTTTCAGATCCGCTGTGCTGCGGCTTAGCATAATGTCGGCAAAGCGTTTGAACGAACCCTGTAGCTTAATGCGATCTTTATTATCCATATGGTCACGCCAGCCAGACTCGATCAGCCAGGAAGTCAGTACCAACTTACTTTGCAGGTAGTCGACGCTGTAGCACACTTCCGCGCCATCGGCGCTTTGTAGTCGGGCTTCCAAAGTGGCAAGTGCAGAGCGAAAAAGCGTAGTGACCTTGCGTAACACAACGCCCCCTACGAGCACCAGCATTTCGCGCATTAACGCACTGGCTTCTGGCAGGGCTTCACGGGCAGAGGCATTTCCTCTTACCCACAGTTCTTCGTGGTATTGCCAGTGACTCACCCCCAGTTCCAGCGCCGCGCGGATGGCCTGGTCGATATTGGTTTTTGGATCCACGACCAATCGATTGAGAGGCAGACATTCACGAACGGGATTACCTTTAGCCAGATGGTATCCACGCGCCGCCTTACTCAGGCTACCCTGCCGCATACCACCAAATTCTGCGATTTCCTTTGCCAGTTCCAGTAGGTGCGTAGTCTGACCAATCTTAAGTTCCATCTCCAATTCGCACAGCGGTTCACTCAGGTCGCCAGCACGAATTTCACCACGATCTAACGCAACTTCAATCACGCTTTGATAGTAAGTAAATACCCACTTTTCACGCGTAAAATCTGTGCTAAACAGCGGCTTGAGCGATGATTGCAGCGCCTCAACATCGCAATCCTCCGGCCAGACTTCCGCCGGAAACAGGCTGAGATCCAGCTCGGCTTTCTCCAGCTCAACATTATATTCAGGGTGTTGATGCAGCCCGCCAATCACCTTACCGGCCGTTTTCGCCGTCATTTCGTAGCGTTCATTTTCGCCGCGAATACGCAGGCCGATGCCATTACGGCGCAGGTAATTATCCGCCGTTTCATAATAGGTATTGCTCAGACGCTGAGCGCGCATGTGCTCATACTGACTGTAATCACTCTCCCAGTCAGCCAATTGCGTCAGCAGCGATTCAACGCTGTCGGGATGAACAATAAACTTCAGCTCAATTTCTTCACTCATAGCATTCACAACACCAAAACTGCATTCATTATCCTGTCAGTAAATAACATTTTACTTCAGCTTACTACTCTTACCGCACACACTCTTTTTCACCTGCGAACAAGCGCGCATTTCTTATGCAAACCAGCCATCGTCTAAGCGGCTTTTCACGCTAAAACACGCCGCGCGCCGCCTTATAAGGACCGATCCCAGTGAACGTTATTGGGGATGAAATGGCCCTCATACGCAGGTTCTAAGACAGTTCTCATTTCGGTTTATACATTGCCTCGTCAGACTTAAGCCTCTACTATCAGACCACCATTAACGCAACATGATGATCTTATGCAGAAATTAGGCTTACTCTGTTTTACTTTATTTTCTCTCACGCTGAGTTGGACCGCACAGGCGGAAGAAAAACGCTATATTTCCGATGAGTTATTGACGTATGTCCACAGCGGCCCAGGCAATCAATATCGTATCGTCGGCACACTGAATGCGGGTGCAGAGGTCACGTTGCTCAGCGTTAATGAAAACGCGGGCTATGCGCAGATCCGTGATGACAAAAACCGCACCACCTGGATTCCTCTTGACCAGCTTAGCAATACGCCGAGCCTGCGCACGCGGGTGCCGGAGCTGGAAAATCAGGTCAAAGACCTGACGGACAAACTCAATAATATCGATCAGACCTGGAACCAGCGCACCGCTGATATGCAGCAGAAAGTCGCTGCCAGCGATGGCGTTATCAACGGATTACGTCAGGAAAATCAGGATCTGAAAAATCAGCTTATCATTGCGCAGAAGAAAGTCAGCGCGGCGAATGTCCAGCTTGATGATAAGCAGCGCACCATCATTCTACAGTGGTTTATGTACGGCGGCGGCGTTGCTGGCATAGGCTTGCTACTGGGTCTGCTGCTGCCACACATCATCCCTCGCAAGAAGAAAAATGACCGTTGGATGAGCTAATCGAAATAAGTGCCTGCTTCTTGCAGGCATTTTTCTTTGCAGCCAACGCGGGGACGCAAAGATGGTAGTATGTGGTGAAATATTGGTTATTGATTCAGGAGCCCGACGTTGAAGATTTACCTTGTCGGCGGCGCTGTTCGGGACAGCCTGCTGGGTTTACCCGTCACCGAGAAAGATTGGGTGGTGGTCGGCGCAACGCCGGAGAATCTGCTTACGCAGGGCTACCAGCAGGTTGGAAAGGATTTTCCCGTTTTCTTACACCCCGTTAGCCGCGATGAATACGCACTCGCGCGTACCGAGCGCAAATCCGGCAAAGGCTATACCGGTTTTGTCTGCCATGCCGCGCCCGATGTCACGTTAGAGCAGGATTTACTTCGCCGCGATTTGACCATCAATGCCATTGCCCGCACCGAGCGGGGAGACCTTATCGATCCTTATCATGGTCGTCGCGATCTTGAGAATCGCGTACTGCGCCACGTTTCCGACGCGTTCAGCGAAGATCCGTTACGGGTGCTGCGCGTTGCCCGTTTTGCCGCGCGTTTTGCTCATCTCGGCTTCCAGATTGCAGAAGAAACCATGGCGCTGATGCAAAAAATGGCGCATGAGGGCGAGCTGGCTTACCTGACGCCAGAGCGGGTCTGGAAAGAGACGGAAAAAGCGCTTGGCACCTCATCGCCAGATGTCTATTTTCAGGTGCTGCGTGACTGCGGCGCACTGGCCGCGCTGTTCCCTGAAATCGATAACCTGTACGGCGTGCCGGCTCCCGCCAAATGGCACCCGGAAATCGATACCGGCATTCATACTATGATGACAGTGGCGATGGCCGCGCGCCTCAGCCCTGAGATTGACGTACGCTTTGCTACGCTGTGCCACGATTTAGGGAAAGGGCTGACGCCTCCCGAACTGTGGCCGCGGCATCACGGGCATGGGCCGGCGGGGGTCAAACTGGTCGAAGCCCTGTGTCAGCGCCTGCGCGTGCCTAACCCGATTCGCGATCTGGCGAAACTGGTTGCCGAATATCATGACCTGATTCATACCGTGCAGGTGTTGCAACCTAAGACCCTGCTGAAGCTATTTGATGCCATTGACGTCTGGCGTAAGCCGCAGCGTTTGGAGCAGTTAGCGCTCACTAGCGAAGCCGATGCTCGAGGGCGGGCGGGGTTCGAAGATACGCCTTATCCGCAAGGCGACTATCTGCGTGAAGCCTTCCGCGTTGCCAGCCTGGTTAGCAGTGCGGATGTCGTCGCCGACGGTTTTAAAGGTATTGACGTGCGTAATGAGCTGACACGGCGCCGCACTCAGGCATTGGCAGACTGGAAAGCACAGCAGCCTGATGCCTCAGCCCCATCCTGAAACAAAGAGGCCACGCTAATGCGTGGCCTCTTCTTTATCTAACGACTCCCGACACTCTCAGTCTTACATAAACACCATGTAAACGACGCCCGCGACGATAAAACGGTAAATCGCAAACGGGACAAACGAGATGCGTTTGATGATTTTCAGGAAGGTTTTAATCGCAATCAGCGCCACGATAAACGCCGTCACAAAACCAACAGCAAACATCGGTACATCGGACAGCGACAGGAAATGCCAGCTTTTATACAGATCCAGAACGGTCGCGCCCATCATCATGGGAACCGCCAGAATAAAAGAGAACTCGGAAGCCGCATAGCGGCTGACGCCCACCAGCATCCCGCCGGAAATGGTCGCGCCCGAACGTGAAAAACCGGGCCACAGCGCCAGACATTGAAAACAACCAATCATAAATGCCTGACGATGCGTGATGTCATCCAGCCCGACGGCGCGCGGTTTTTTAGGCTTGAACCATTCCGCCGCCAACAGCAGGAAACCACCGACAACCAGCGCATACATCACGTTCTGTGGGTAAAACAGCGATTTGATCACGTCATGAAAAACCAGCCCCAGCACCACAGCGGGAATCATCGCCAGTAAGATGTGCGTCAGTTTCAAACGACCCGCCGTATTCCCCTCATGCGGGACTTCACCGAAGTGAATCCCAATCAGACCAAAGAGACGGCGCCAGAACATCACGACAACGGCCAGAATCGAGCCAAGCTGAATAATCACTTCAAACGTCTTGGCTTTCTCATCAACAAACCCTAACCAATGACCAACAATAATCATATGCCCCGTAGACGATACGGGCAAAAACTCGGTCAGTCCTTCGACCACGCCAAGAATAAATGCGATTAGCAATGAATGCAGGTCAGTCATCTAAAAATCCTTGCCTTAATAAAAACGAAAATTCAGCCCATAAAAAAGCGGCCGCGTACTTTCGCGAGCCGCTACATACCCTAAATAATTCGAGTTGCAGGAAGGCAGCAAGCAAGCGAGTCCCGATGAGCTTACTCTGGTAAGTGATTCGGGTGAGTTCACGCAGCCAACACACATGCAGCTTGAAGTATGACGGGAATAACTGGCTTATAGACTGTTTAGGTTACGGTTTAGTTGCATGTAAATCAGTATTTTTCTGTTAAATAAGATTTATCGCGCGCCGCGTTCAATAATGACGCCAACCTGACGCGCCTGCGCCACCGCGCCCGGCTTGCTGAGCTTGATCCGCAACCAGGGTATCGAGAAGCGCTGCATCAGCATGTGGGCGACTTCTTCAGCGACGCGTTCCACCAGCGCAAAGCGCTGGTTTGCCACATGGGCAATCACCGCCTCGCTGACATCCGCATAGCTCAAACAGTCATTAACATCGTCACTGGCGGCTGCCTGACGGTTGTCCCAGCCCATTTCGATATCGAACACCAGTTTCTGCTGGATAGTCTGTTCCCAATCGTAAACACCAATAGTAGTGATTACAGTAAGTTCTTCAATAAATACGATATCCATCACGCCATTCTCTGTTTTTGTCGCTGTCGGATACCACTTCCGACGGAATGTGCGTATTATCCACAGATGAGAAGAGTAAAACGACCCTTATTAAACGGAATGGCGTTATGAGTGTTACCGCGCTTGGTATGATGTTAATCGCGTATCTGTGTGGCTCTATTTCCAGTGCGATTTTGTTTTGCAGAATTGCTGGGCTACCTGACCCGCGTCAGCATGGTTCCGGGAACCCCGGAGCGACTAACGTATTGCGCATTGGCGGCAAGGCTGCCGCTGCGACCGTATTGGTGTTTGATGTCCTGAAAGGCATGCTGCCAGTCTGGGCCGCTTACGCGCTGGGCGTTCCCCCGCTGTATCTCGGGTTAACCGCCATCGCTGCTTGCCTCGGCCATATTTATCCGGTCTTTTTCCACTTTCGCGGCGGCAAAGGTGTGGCAACGGCTTTTGGCGCCATCGCACCAATCGGCTGGGATCTGACGGGTCTGATGACCGGCACCTGGTTACTCACCGTCCTGCTGAGCGGTTATTCCTCACTCGGCGCCATCGTCAGTGCGCTCATCGCGCCGTTTTATGTCTGGTGGTTCAAGCCGCAGTTTACGTTTCCCGTCGCGATGCTCTCTTGTCTGATCCTGATGCGTCACCACGACAATATCCAGCGCCTATGGCGCGGACAGGAAAGTAAAATCTGGAACAAGCTGCGTAAGAAGAAACAGCCAGAAGACGAACAAACGCCCCCCGAAGCATAAGGCAAAAAAATTCCCGTTTTCACGGGAATTTTTTTATGAAAGATCCCCCTAAATAATTCGAGTTGCGTGAAGGCGGCGACGCAGTGAATCCCCAGGAGCTTACACAAGTAAGTGACTGGGGTGAGCGAGGACAAATCGGCTTAGCCGATTTGAACGCCGCTTGCGGCGGCCCTTAAGGGCGAGGCTCAGAGATGAGCCGAGTATTGCCAACGCACATGCAGCTTGAAGTATGAAGGGGGAATTAGAATCGGCCGATGGCGGCAAACGCCTGCGACTGCACTTTAAACTGTGCCATACTTTCCGCCAGCAGACGCGCCTGATCTTCCAGTGAACGCGTGGCAGCGGCGGACTCTTCGACCAAAGACGCATTTTGCTGGGCGACTTCATCCATCTGCGATACCGCCAGATTCACCTGCCCAATACCATTGCTCTGCTCACGCGTTGCCGTTGAAATCTCACGCATCAGGGACGTTACGCGCGCCACGGCGTCAGAAACGTCATTCATCGTGTCACCCGCCATTTTTGCCATCACGGTGCCTTCATTGACACGGCTCTGCGATTCTTCCATCAGCGTTTTAATCTCTTTAGCCGATTGCGCACTGCGCTGCGCCAGATTGCGGACTTCACCCGCTACCACAGCAAATCCCCGCCCTTGCTCACCCGCACGTGCAGCTTCAACCGCCGCGTTCAGCGCCAGAATATTGGTCTGGAACGCGATACCGTCAATCACCGCCAGAATATCGGCAATACGTTCTGAGCTGCTGGAGATCATCTGCATTTTCTCAATCATGCCGCCCACGGTCTCGCTGCCTTTATTGGCGATATCCGACACATTTTGCGCCAGCGTATGCGCTTGTTCCGCACTCTCCGCATTCAGCGCTACCGTGGCAGTCAGTTGCTCCATACTGGCGGCGGTTTCTTCCAGCGATGAGGCTGACTCTTCCGTACGCGCAGCCAGATGGGTATTGCCAGAAGACAGTTCGCGCGTGCCGACGTCAATCTGCATACCGGCATCACGGACGCGCCCCACAGCGGTTGCCAGTGAAGACTGCATTGCCTGCATCGCCTGAATCAGGCGGCCAATTTCATTATTACCGCCCCCGGCGATGCGCTGGGTCAAATCACCGCGAGCAATAAATTCCAGCTGGGCGACCGTCTCTTCAAGCGGAGACAGGATAGAACGCTTCAGCGCAATCCAGGCAGCCAAGACCAGCAGCAGAACGACGACACAGGCAATACCAATGATCGTCAGGCGCTCGAACGCAAAGCTCTCGGCTTCTGTGAGCATGTTTTCCCCCACTTCCAGGCCGAAGTCGCGGAATTCGTTCGCCACCTTATCCATCTTAACGCTGAGCGGCGGCAGCACGTCTTGCAGCAGCACATAATAAGCGGCAACATCGCCGCGTTTCAGCGCATCGACCATCGGCTGAACGCCAAGATTCATGTATTGCTCATAGTTGCTTTTAACTTCTGCCGCCATTTTGGCACCGCGCTCCGTTACGGTGCCGTAGGAAAGAAAGCGTGCCATTTCTTTTTGAGAGAGCGCCGTGTAGGCTTCTGCCCGCGAGACCGATGCATTCGCGAGATCGGTCAGCCCACTTTCCATCTGACGAGCGGCCAACGCCGCGCCCGTTCTGGCACGCAGCGACGCGGTATAGCTCCCTGCCAGCGCCGTCACTTCTTTGCCCTGAATTTTGTCGATTGTGGTCAGCGACGTAATTCCCTGATTGATTGAGGTAATACCAATTCCGCAGACCAGCAATAACAGCAGTACCATCGTTCCTAACAAAGCAATCAAGCTCGTCTTGATTGTGATGTTTCTTAACATTTTTATTTCCCTGATATTACAAATGATAAATAAATGCGGAGAAATGCTCCACATAACGTGATCTCGATCATGTTCCTATCGGTAACAAGCCTGCTTTCTTTAAAGAAACTTTAGTAACGAAAGTATTTTTAGTTAAACGACTCATACGAGCGCCTGGCGTCTCGCCACGCTAAAAATCGGGGACATTAAACGCTTTTTGGCTATAATGACGGCCACGCTATTTCAGGTTTTAAGAGAAGGAAACTGACATGAGTCTGAACGATGTTCCGGCAGGTAAAGATCTGCCAGAAGATATCTATGTAGTGATTGAAATCCCTGCGAATGCCGATCCAATCAAATATGAAATTGATAAAGATACCGGCGCGCTGTTTGTAGACCGTTTCATGTCTACCGCCATGTTCTACCCGTGCAACTACGGCTACATCAACCACACGCTGTCTCTGGATGGCGACCCGGTTGACGTTCTGGTGCCAACCCCGTATCCGCTGCAGCCGGGCTCAGTGATCCGTTGCCGTCCTGTTGGCGTGCTGAAAATGACCGACGAAGCGGGCGAAGATGCCAAGCTGGTTGCCGTTCCGCACAGCAAGCTGACCAAAGAATACGATCACATTAAAGACGTTAACGACCTGCCTGAGCTGCTGCGTGCACAGATCGGCCACTTCTTTGAGCACTACAAAGATCTGGAAAAAGGCAAGTGGGTGAAAGTTGAAGGTTGGGATAACGCTGAAGCGGCAAAAGCCGAGATCGTTGCTTCCTTCGAGCGCGCGAAAAACAAATAAGCGCCACGCGATATGCATGAAAACCCTTAGGGCTCAAGATATCGCACGATCAAAAACACCGCCTTACGCGGTGTTTTTATTTATGACCCTGACTTGATTGGCGACTCGACCTCAAGCCTCTTCTTCATCTTCTTCATTACGCTTCAACCAGTCACCGCTGGCTATACGCGTCAGCCCGACAACAGAGTGTTTGTACAGATAGATCCAGGCACTGCCCAGAGGTGTGGAAATCAGCTCACGTTGGTATTCGTGACCGTCCCGCTTTAAGGCATCCAGTTCCGTCAATATCGATGAACTAATGCGATAAACCTCACAATGGATTTCGCCATCACCAGGTACTACTGCCGGATAATGGCCGAGATCGTACAGCTCGAAACCTGCGAGCTGACAATCCCCTAGCCATTGCGCATTTGTCATCCAATGACTATTTCCCTGTTTGCGTCGTAAACTGCCGTAAACAATAATTCGCATCGCTAAAACTCAAACTGATAGAGCACATCTAATGCCTGGCCAATTCCAGACACCGCTTCCAAGTATAGCTTTGGCATCAGGCGGTAACGCAGCGTTAACGTTGCCAAAGAATCGAATATGCCAACACCATATTTCACTTGCAGACCCGGAAGGACGTAGCCGCTGACGACAACCTGAGAATTATCGCCAACACCCTGTGTATCCAGAGCTAAATTACTTACGCCAAAGGCCTCGCCGATTTTACCCACAACTTGACCACTTTGTGCAACCCCTAAACCGACTAACATTGAGGTCATTGCCGAGCTATCGGCTCCACCACTGTCCAAACCCTGTCCGCGCAGCAGATAAGAGAGCGCTTCCTGCTGCGACATTGCCGGATCGGAGAAGACTTCCAGCTTCGGCGTGGCGGCCATGCCGGTGACACGCACGCCAGCGGTGACGTCATTAGCGGTGTTGTCTGGGTTACGAATGGCTTCGATATTCAGGATCGGCTGATCCGGCGGGCCGGAGAACAGAATCAGCCCCTTGCGGACGATCAAATCCTGTCCGTAAGCTTTAAAGCGGCCGGACGGAATATCGATTTGCCCGTTCAGCCCTAATCCGCGCTCGTCCTGAACCATTTTCAGGTCGCCCTGTAAGCGGGCAGCCAGCCCGAACGCATCCAGCCGCACATCATTCCCGACGCGGATCGTCAGATTGCTGTTAATCGGAATGGCCGCACTGGCTTTCTTCAGCGGCTGATGCTGCGCATCCAGCATGACTTCATCCGACGACACCGCCACCGCGCTTTCCGGCATATCTTTAACCACAATACGCGCCCACGGAATACTGACCGAGCCGTTTAACGCAAACAGCTGTGGCGTAGCCTCGAAGACAATATCCGGCGAGACATCCAGCCGCGCCATAGGCGGAATCGTGACCCGCAGCTTCTGGCCTTTCGCCGCAATCCGCGCACGCCAGGCATCAGGTCGCGACCAATCGGCATTCCCGCCGAGATTCAACTGCCCGTTATCCGTTTTCAGGAAACCTTGCAACGTTGACGACATCCCGCTGAAATTCACCGCCAGCCGTCCGTTGGTCAGATCGACCGGCATCCAGTTGCCATCAATATCCAATCGCTCCAGCACCATCTGGCCGAAGATCTGAGGACGGGCGGCATCCCCTGCCAAGCGCAGGTTCGCATTCAGTATCCCCGCCGCTTTCTCTCCTTTACTCAACGCAGGGTTGAGCAAGGCCAGTGAAATAGTGTTGATCGTGACGTTGCCGCCGAGATTGCGCCGTCCCTGTGGATCGGTCACCTGAATATCGCCGCTGAAGCGCCCGTTCTCGCGAATCGCCATCAGCCAGCCAAGCTGCGCCCGCCCGCGATCGATCCCCGCATTCAGCGTAAAGGTATCGAAATCAATCGGCAGCGTGTTGCCCTGCATCTGCTGACGAACGCTCACGCCGTTGCCCACCAGCGACACTTTCGCCTGCGGTAAGCCTTGTCCCGCCTGCCAACTGATATCGGCGCCGCCGGTGAACGTCCCCGCCAGCACGGTATCCGCCGTCAGGAACGGCTTTAACATCGCGAGATCGAAGCGATTCAGTCGAATGCTCGCCTGTCCGCTTGGTCCGGCCTCAATCGCTTTCGGTACGCAGAGCTCTGCGTTTGGGTTACGCCAGCAGTGTGTCCCGATGGTGATCTTCTGCTGCGTATTCAGGTAATCCAGCGCCATATCCTGCGTCAGACGCCATTCACCGACAGGGGTGTCGAAGCGGGTATTGTTCAGCGTGCCGCGCCAGCGCTGTTCCTGGCGATCGAAGCTGCCTGAAAGTGCCAGTTGCCCCGCGACCGGTTCACCCTGCATAGCCAACCGAAGCTGGTGCTGCTTTTCATTGCCGCTGGCATCCAGCGTCAACAGCGCAATATTCAGACCATCCTGCTTCAGCGCTTCGAGACGCACAGCCAGCTTGCCCTGAACCTGCTGTTCGGAACGCACATCGCCTTCTACTCTCACCTGACTAATCGTTATCGCCTGCCAGCGCAGGCCGGAAGCGGTGATATCCGCCAGCATCTGCGGTTCACGCAGATTGCCGCGTAGCTTGAGTGTCCCGATGGCGCGCCCTGCCAGGCCGGGCAACATACCGTCCAGCGACGGCGCATTGATATCTGCATCCAACTGCCATTTGTCGCTCAGGTCACCTTTGACATTCAACTGGTTGCGGCCTAACGCCAGATTCAGCCCTGGTATTGTCCACTGGCCTGCCGCATTGCCACGCAGTTCACCTCTGGCCGTGAGCTTATTCGCTTTCACGTTGCCATCCAGCCGCAGTTCCGGTACCTGCAACTGCCAGCTACCGCCATAGACGCTGCCGCGCGTTGTTATCTTGCCATCTATTTTCGCAGGCCATTCAGGCCACTGTTTCGCGGTGTTAATCCCGTTCAGCAGCAGCTCACTGCGCCAGCTTATCGCTTTGCTCCAGTCGATAAGCGCACTCAGATCGGCATTCCCCTGCAACGCCGCCAGCCGCAAGCGGCTCAGCGTAAACTGCTGCTCGTTGCCTTTGCCATCCAGCAGCAGCGTCGCGGGAGGAATATCCGCACCACTCAGATCGCCGCGCAGCGATAACGCATAGTCGGTCGCTTTACCGTTAAAACGCAGCCTGACGTTGCTAGCCTGATACTGCGTCGCGCCCGTCAGCGGCCAGCGCACGCGCTCGGTTTGCAGCATCAACGCCAACGGCAGCCCGGCTTCTGCCAGTTTAGTTTGCACATCCAACTGAGCGCGCTGCGGCCCCGAGAGGTTCAGCGCCACATTCAGCTGCTCACGCAGGCCACCATCGACCGCCAGTTTCAACGTTTCGCCTTTGAGCGGATCGACATTCAGCACGCCGTTCGCCGTCAGCGAGACGGGCCAGTTATCGCTAAGCGTCGCCTCACCGCGTACATTCAACCCACCCTGCGGCGATCGCACGATCAGTTTGTCCAGTCGCAAATGCTGTTGCTGGGTCGACGCCTGTACGAACAGGTTATTAATCACAATGTCCTGATCGCCCGTCAGCCGCAACTGTTCGCCGTGAATCTCGACAATGTTCAGATCCAACGGCAGCGTGAACTGCGGTAAATCCGGTAATAGCGGTTTAGAGAATAGCTCGCTCAGGCGTTCGCCCAGCGGCTGTTCAGGGACTGTCGGCTTGTCAGCTGCGCTATCCGCTTTTGGCGTCGACGCTGTCGGTATCGGTGTCGTCGTCGTGGCAGCCGCTACCGTATTATTTGCCTCTAGCACTTTATCGATTTGAATAGTTTGCGAGGTGCCTTGCTCCGCCGCATCACGTACGTTCGCCGCCGTTTCCTTGATAACGGAGGCCATTTCCGCCGCCGTCACTTTGCCATCTTCCAATACGTCAACGGGCGTTTTCGGCAAGGCCACCAGCAGTGCGCTGATTTTGGTCGGCAGCAGCGTCAACGCGCGCCCTTCCCACTGCATTCCGGTGCGGAATTCGCCCAAGGAAATCGCCGTGTCATCCACGGTAACCTGGACGCTATTGAGCACGAGTTGACGTAGAGAGATAGGGAAAGGTGCGGAGATTTCCGTGACTGGAGTCGAAGGCGGCGGTGGCTCTTCCGCCACAGGCAGGGCTTTGGTATCTACGATCACATCGACGCGGTTCGCCGAGAGATCGTTAATACACAGCTGGCTTTTGCGCAGACAGCCCAGCGCGAGCGACAGATGAAATTCCTCGCTCTTTACCGTCACGCCCGGCATTTCGTAGCTGACATTTTTCAGCGTTAAATCACGCCAGCCGCCGCTCACACTGGCAATATTCAACCCCGGCACCACGCGTGCTGCAGTATTCAGCAACAGGTGCAAGCCCGGCGTGGTGCCCACCAGCAGCCCTACGCCAACAACGAGCAGCAGTAAAAATGCCACGAGGCCAATACCGACCTTTTTCCACCAGCGCCCTTTTCGTACAAGCGTCGTCGGCACATTATCCTGCGCGACGTTTTCTTCTGTCACCGGATCCTGTGCTTTTTTTTCGTTTTTCTCATCCATCATAATTCAGGTCCCAGTGCGATATAGAACTGAACATCATTCTTCTTCTCTGCATCGCCGATCGGCATGGCAACATCGAGTTTCACCGGGCCAATCGGCGAGGCCCAGCGCACGCCGACACCCGTGCCCGTCTTGAAGTTACTCCGTTTGATGTCATTCACTGCTTCACCTGAATCAACAAAAACCGCGCCCCACCATTTTCCCGTTACGTTGTATTGGTATTCGAGCGAGCCGGTCGCCAGCTTGGACGCACCGGTCAGTTTGCCGTCGCTGTCGCGCGGCGAAATAGATTTGTATTTATATCCACGAATGCTGCGATCGCCACCGGCAAAGAAACGCAGTGAGGGCGGCACGCGGGAGAAATTGTTGGTCTCAATCCAGCCCAGATTACCGCGCGCGACAAAGCGGTGTTTGTCCGCCAGCGTACGAATCCAGACGTTTTGTGCCTGAACCACGGCAAAATCGATATCCGATCCCCAGGTGGTGTCGGAAATGTCGATGGAATAGCGCTGCGTATCGCCCCACACCGGCATCAGGCCGCCGCGCTGGCGGGTTCGGTTAATGCTGACCCCCGGATAAATCAGCATCGTGGTATCCGTCACGCTCGCCTGCGTAAAGTGGTCGAGACTCCAGCGCAGGTTAATCGCCCGTTGCCAGCCGCTGGAGAGATCCCAGTAGCGTGCCACGTTCAGCGTGGTGCCATCGGATTTGGTATCGTTGAGATCTTCGCGTTTGAAGCCGCCTTGCAGCAGGTAATACTGTTCAAGCGGACTCTTCAGCAAGGGGATTTTGTAGCTAAAATCGAGCGATTGCTCCGGTGCGGACACGCTCAGGCTGCTTTCAAGACTGTGGCCCCGCGAATTCACCCAGGGTTTATTCCAGGTCGTTTTAAAACGTGGGCCAACATCCGTGGCATAGCCGACCCCGGTTTCAATGCGGTTACGGGTTCGCGGCGTCACCACGGCTTCCAGCGGCAGCACCTTAGAACTTTTCGACTGGTCAAAATCAGGAGAAACCACGACAGAATTAAACCACCCCGTCGCAGAAAGACGGCGGTTTAACTCACCGAGATCTTCACTGGTGTAAGCGTCGCCTTCATGAAACGGCACCAGATTTTGCAGGTAATCATCGCGGATTTGTGCGCCCTGAAAATGTACGGCGCCAAAGCGATAGCGTTCACCGCTATCAAAATCAATATCCCAAAACGCTTCTCTCTCTTCCCGCATCACGCCGAGCTGACTTTGCTGGAAGCGCGCATCAAAATAGCCTTTGCGTAATGACAAACCATTCAGCCCGCTTTTAAAGCGATCGAAATCGCCGTGGTTCAATACTGAACCGATTTCGGGGCGATCGTCTTTAACCAGTTGCTGGTAATCTTTATCGTCATGCGCGCCGCCGCGCAGGGTGATGTTCACTCCGGCAATTTTTACCGGTTCACCGGGAGTCACGGTTGCAATCAATACGGGTCGCCCGCCATTCACAGCAGGCCGAAATTCAAAACCGATCTGTGGATCGTAATAGCCGAGCGCGCGCAACCCCTGACGGATTGCTTCATCAACGCGCGAGCGGAAACGCCCGTCGGCATTCACCTCATCGACCGCAATGGTGGATAAACGTGCCCGCACATTTTTTTGTAGCTGCCCTTCCAGCCCCATGACTTGCAGGCGCACATTCGCCGCCTGGCTCTCCGGTGCCAGCATGAGCAGCGCACACATCAGGCCAAGAAACCGGTACCGTGGCGCACCACAGCCAGCAAAACTGTTTTTTTGTCCTGCTATGCTTTTTTGCCCGGTAACGCTTTTTTTTCCAATGAGACCGTTCTTTGAAGTGAAACGTCTTTTTGCAATGAAAGTAGTCACTGAGCTCCCTGATAAATCGATCTGTCGCCTAAAGCCTTGTCGTCTAAAACCTATAGCATGGCTTTTATCACTTCGCCCACCGCGTTGACGGCCGCCGCTGTACGCTTACCTGACACCCCGTCACGTAGCGCCGAAATCTTCTATCAACCTTGCATTATCTTAGTGATAAATACTAATTTTTCATCTTAAGAATAGATTTTCAACTACAAACATCAATATGCGGCATTACAGATAAACATTACCTTAACATTAAACCCCATTAAGATATAAAGACAGCTCAATGCTTCTTGGTTATGCTTTCCATGAAAGCGGGTTATTTACCCAGTCTAGCTGGAGTTAACAACGTGATGAGTTCGATTGATAAGACGCAGCGGATTACACAATCCGATGCTTTACCGGGACGTTCCACCCCTATGCCGGTAGCCAGGCTGCATGTCGTTCATGAACATTCCATGACGCATGTGCCAGATCAGATGTCCGTTGCTATTTTTGCGATGGGCTGCTTCTGGGGCGCGGAGCGTTTATTCTGGCAACAGCCGGGCATCTACAGCACCGCGGCGGGTTATATTGGTGGTTATACCCCGAATCCAACCTACCGCGAAGTGTGCAGCGGGCAGACCGATCATGCCGAAGCGGTGCGTGTCGTTTTTGATCCTGCGGTTATCAGTTACGATCAACTACTGCAACTGTTCTGGGAGAATCACGACCCTGCGCAGGGTATGCGTCAGGGCGGTGATATCGGCAGCCAGTATCGTTCCGCTATCTATACGCTCACACCCGAGCAAGAACAGGCCGCACAGGAAAGCCTTCAACGCTTTCAGCAGGCAATGAGGGAGAACGGCGATCGCCGCGCCATCAGCACAGAAATCGAGCCTGCGGGCCCATTCTATTATGCGGAAGACGATCATCAGCAATACCTGTATAAGAACCCGAACGGCTACTGTGGATTAGGCGGTATCGGCGTCTGTCTGCCGCCTCCGCGTTGACCACTGGCGGTAAATTCACCGCTCCTGCTATAATGCGCCCGAACCGGGCAGCACGTTGCCCGGTTATATACCTTCAATTATTGCTATTAATTTATACTCTAAATAATTCGAGTTGCGTGAAGGCGGCAAGGGAAGGAATCCCGATGAGCTTACTCAGGTAAGTGATTCGGGTGACTAAGCGCAGCCAACACACAAGCAGCTTGAAGTATGACGAGTATACTCACCTTTCTGAGGATCGCTGCGTCACTCTCGGTGCATGCGAAAACTTTAAAAATGATGTTAAACAGTCTATTGCTGATTCTTTGTCTCATTGCCATCAGTGCGTTTTTCTCGCTGTCCGAGATCTCGCTGGCGGCGTCCCGTAAAATTAAACTCAAGCTGATGGCCGATGAGGGAAACCTCAATGCCGATCTGGTACTCAAGTTTCAGGAAACGCCGGGCATCTTCTTTACCGTGATTCAAATTGGCGTCAACGCCGTCGCGATTCTGGCTGGTATCATCGGCGATGCGGCATTTTCCCCGACGTTTTCCATTCTGTTTGAGCGCTTCATGTCACCCGAAGCCGCAGATAAAGTCAGCTTCATCTGTTCATTCGTACTCGTCACCAGCCTGTTCATCCTGTTTGGCGACCTCACCCCGAAACGCATTGGTATGATTGCGCCGGAAGCCGTCGCGGTCCGCATAATCAACCCCATGCGCTTCTGCCTGTTCCTTTTCCGCCCGCTGGTTTGGATCTTTAACGGACTAGCTAACGTTATTTTCCGCCTGCTCAAGCTGCCGATGGTGCGTAAAGATGACATCACGTCCGATGATATTTATGCCGTGGTGGAAGCTGGTGCGCTGGCTGGCGTGCTGCGTAAGCAGGAGCACGAGCTGATCGAGAACGTGTTTGAACTGGAATCCCGTACTGTGCCGTCTTCGATGACCTCACGCGAAAGCGTGGTCTACTTCGATCTGCGCGAGCAGGAAGATAGCATTAAGGAAAAGATCGCTCAGCAGCCGCACTCCAAGTTTCTGGTTTGCGATGGCACGATTGATCAGATCGTCGGCTACGTGGACTCCAAAGACCTGCTGATTCGGGTGTTGGGAAACCAGAGCCTGACGCTGAGTAGCGGCGTGCAGATTCGTCCTGCGCTGATCGTACCGGATACGCTAACGCTGTCCGAAGCGTTGGAAAGTTTCAAAACGGCGGGTGAAGACTTCGCGGTCATTCTGAATGAATATGCGCTGGTCGTCGGCATCATCACGCTTAACGACGTGATGACCACGCTGATGGGCGATCTCGTCGGTCAGGGAATGGAAGAACAGATTGTAGCACGCGATGAGAATTCCTGGCTGGTTGAAGGCGGCACGCCAATAGAAGACGTCATGCGGGCGCTGAATATTGATGATTTCCCGCACTCTGGTAACTACGAAACCATTGGCGGCTTTATGATGTATACGCTGCGGAAAATCCCGAAGCGTACCGATGCGGTGCGCTTCTCTGGCTATAAGTTTGAAGTGGTCGATATCGACAGCTATAAGATCGATCAGCTGTTGGTAACGCGTCTGGAAGATCGCCCGGTCGTTTCATCCAGCGTGAAGATTGATAGCGACGATTAACCGCCAGAAGACATGCCCAACCAATCAGGTTTCATCACAAACCCAAACGGCCCGCTACGGGCCGTTTCTTTATCATTCATCCCATCTCGGCCTGGAGCCGGATGACCTGGCGATTCACTTCAGACATCACCAGAAGGTGCTGCTTATCCTGTTTCTTTGGCAATAGAATTTTGCCGTAGTCGAACTCAAAAGCACCAACCCCTTTTATGTACAGCCGCCCACGAAACAGGGTTTTCACATACTTGGCGACTTTCAAAGGATTGTAACGTTCGAAGATCCTCATCGTTTTACTCTCCCGTTTTATTTTTCTACGCTCTCCCTTTCGCCAACATGGCTAAGGTTCTGGAGCGCTAATGAGATAACGGATACTGCTAATTAGTGCTGTAAAACGGTATTTAGTTCCCCACTATTCAGTATTCTTAACTGTTTTTACAGATTTTTACAGAATAGTGTTGAAGCAAACCCTTATCCATCAGTATAAACCTTCAAAAATAAGGGTTTTGTGCTCTCGGGCACAAACCGTTTTATTGCAAAACAGGACAGACCAGTTTCCTGAATCTACGCTTATTCCATAGCCTGAGATATTCCATTTAATGACATCGCATCAGGCTCCCCACACAGAAGGAAATACCATGATAAAACTACGCCACCTGCTCCTCGCGCTCTCTATCACGCCTTTGTTGGGGCTTGTCTCGCTCCCTGCCTCGGCCCATACGTTGGCACTCAACCAATTGGTTCCCCCCGTCGGCGTCGCGGACAAAGGAGAACTCCAGTACCAGAATAATCAGTTTAGTTATAAAAACTGGAACAGCGCGCAATTGCCCGGAAAAGTACGGGTGATACAACACATCGCTGGCCGCACCTCCGCCAAAGAGATGAACGATCCACTCATTTCCGCACTGAAGGCCGCTAACCTACCGCACGATTATTACCAAACGACGACAATCGTGAATACCGACGATGCCATCATCGGCACCAGCATGTTTGTGCGCAGTAGCCTTGAGGACAACAAAAAAGCCTTCCCGTGGTCGCAATTTATTGTCGATAGCAACGGCAACGTGCGGAAAACCTGGCAGCTTCAGCCGCAAAGCTCGGCTATCGCCGTGCTGGATAAACAGGGGAAAGTCCGTTTCGTGAAGGATGGCGCGCTGAGCGGACAGGAAGTGCAGCAGGTGATGACCCTGCTGCGTCAGTTGCTCGAAGAGAAATAGGACGAAAACGCTGAGTCAATTAAAATAAAGAGACGCGGAAACCGGGGTTGAGGAAGGATTCACGCGGCGTGTAGGACAGCGGACGCCCTTGCCAATCGTTAACCTGCGCCCCGGCAGCCACTGCTACCGCATGACCCGCCGCCGTATCCCAAATGTTGGTCGGCCCGAAGCGTGGGTAAAGCTGCGCTTCGCCTTCCGCCACCAGACAAAATTTTAGCGATGACCCAATGGCCACCGTCTGGTGTTCACCCAGTTGGCTAAGATAATCCTTTAATTCCCGATCGGCATGAGAACGACTGACCACCACCAGCGGCGGATGAGCCTGCTTCACCGTCATTTGCCGACGCTGACCGTTCTCTTCTTTCCAGGCTTTGCCGTCCGCCGCAGAATACATCACGCCCGTGACCGGCACATAAACCACGCCCAGCACGGCCTGACCGTTCTCGATCAGCGCAATATTCACCGTAAACTCACCGTTGCGGCTGAGGAACTCTTTGGTGCCGTCCAGCGGATCGACCAGCCAATAGCGCTGCCAGTGCTGGCGGATTTCCCATGCGGGCGGATCTTCTTCTGACAGCAAAGGAATATCGGGGAACGCCACAGCCAGCCCGTCCTTAATGACCCGATGCGCGGCCAGGTCGGCGGCGGTCACTGGCGAATCATCTTTCTTGTGCGCGACATCCACAGGATGTTGCCCTTCGTAAACCTGCATAATGGCAGCACCGGCATCGCGAGCCAGTTGGCAAACAGTTTCTAACATGATCGACCTCGTCGTTATCGGTTACGCGTAACGCAGACTTCATCTCTGTCATTCATTATACATCTGTGAGGCAATCTACGATTATTGCCATTATTGATGTCATCCTCAGTATTTAGAGACGATAATCACTTTAACTTCATCATGATATGAAAGACACCCCCGATCGCCTCACGCGTCGACAATCACCGCACAAGGAGTTACGCAATGAAGCATTCACTGGCACTCAGCCTGCTTGCTACGCTGGTCGCCACGACCGTTCATGCCGCTACCGTTGATCTACGGGTATTGGAAACCACCGATCTGCACAGCAATATGATGGATTTCGATTACTACAAGGATACGCCAACCGATAAATTTGGTCTGGTGCGCACCGCCAGCCTGATTCACGCCGCACGCGAACAGGCCACTAACAGCGTACTGGTAGATAATGGCGATTTGATCCAGGGCAGTCCGCTAGGCGATTACATGGCCGCGAAGGGACTGAAAGCGGGCGACGTGCACCCGGTTTATCAGGCGATGAACACGCTGAATTATTCTGTCGGCAACATCGGTAACCACGAATTCAACTACGGCCTGGACTACCTGTACAAAGCGCTGTCCGGCGCGAAATTCCCTTATGTGAACGCCAACGTGCTGGATGCCGCAACGGGTAAGCCGCTGTTTACGCCTTACCACATTGAGAAGAAATCGGTTAAAGACCGCGACGGCAAAGTGCATAGCCTGCGTATCGGCTATATTGGCTTCGTCCCGCCGCAGGTGATGGTGTGGGATAAAGCCAATCTGACGGGAAAAGTCACCGTGGAAGACATCACGGAAAGCGCCAAAAAATGGGTGCCGGAAATGCGTAAACAAGGAGCCGATCTGGTGATTGTTATCCCTCACTCCGGCCTGTCTGCCGAGCCATATAAAGCGATGGCGGAAAACTCCGTTTACTACCTCAGCCAAATTCCTGGCGTCGACGCGATCATGTTTGGCCATGCTCACGCGGTTTTCCCCAGCAATGACTTTGCAAACATCAAGGGCGCTGACATCAAACAGGGAACGCTCAACGGTGTGCCTGCGGTGATGCCGGGGCAATGGGGTGACCACCTTGGCGTCGTCGATTTTACGTTGAATAACGACAGCGGCACATGGAAGGTGGAAAGTGCGAAAGCAGAAGCCAGACCGATCTATGACAAAGCGCAGAAGAAATCACTGGCGGCGGAAGACGATAAGCTGGTGAAAGTCCTCGCTGACGCGCACAAAGACACACGCGAGTTCGTTAGCAAGCCGATCGGCAAATCCGCAGACAACATGTATAGCTACCTGTCGCTGATTCAGGACGATCCTACCGTGCAGATCGTCAACAATGCTCAGCGCGCCTATGTAGAACACTTTATTCAGGGCGATCCCGATCTGGCCGACCTGCCGGTACTTTCCGCTGCCGCACCGTTTAAAGCCGGTGGACGTAAAAACGATCCGGCCAGCTATGTCGAAGTGGAAAAAGGCCAACTCACCTTCCGTAACGCGGCCGATTTGTACCTTTACCCCAATACGCTGGTGGTGGTGAAAGTTAACGGGCAACAGGTACAGGAGTGGCTGGAATGCTCTGCGGGTCAGTTCAAACAAATCGATCCAAGCAAGCGTGAACCGCAATCCCTGCTTAACTGGGACGGCTTCCGCACGTATAACTTCGACGTGATCGATGGCGTCAACTATCAGATTGATGTGACGCAGCCTGCCCGCTATGACAGCGAGTGCGCATTAATCAACGATAAAGCACACCGTATCAAAGCGCTGACGTTTAACGGCAAACCGATCGATCCTAAAGCGACCTTCCTGATTGCCACCAACAACTACCGCGCCTACGGCGAGAAATTTGCCGGTACGGGTGAGAAGTATGTGGCTTTTGCCTCACCGGATGAAAACCGCTCCGTTCTGGCGGCCTACATCAGCGCAGAAACGCAAAAATCGGGAGAAGTGAAGCCGCAGGCGGATAACAACTGGCACCTGGCGCCTATTATCAGCGATACGCCGCTGGATATCCGTTTTGAAACGTCACCGTCAGAGAAAGCCACGGCGTTTATCAAAGAGAAAGCCCAGTACCCGATGACGTCCGTCGGTAATGATGAAACGGGCTTTGCGGTTTATCGCCTTGACCTACAGCACGCTAAATAAGCGTTATTATCTACAGGTTCCTGCTAGCGCAGGAGCCTGAGTAATGGCCTCATAGCGGTTCAGCCGCACTATTCGCTGACGCATCAAACTTCTGCTGGGATAACAGCACATTATCCATATTCTGTTCTGCCCAGTACGTCAGCTCGGCAATCGGCTTGGCCAGCGTTTTTCCCATTACGGTCGAGGCGTATTCCACCGTCACCGGTATGGTTGGAAAGACCGTGCGTTCGACGAAACCGTCACGTACCAGATTTTTCAGCGTTTGCGACAATACCTTTTGTGAAATCCCTTCCACGTCGCGTTTTAACTGATTAAAGCGCATCGGTCGCTCAACCAGAATGTTCAGAATCAGCAACGTCCATTTATCCGCCACGCGATCCAAAATCATGCGAGTTGGGCAATGCTGCGCATAAACATCATAGCGTTTGTTCATCGTTGAGTTTCCCTATGTACCCTAAATCAGTCGAGTTGCGTGAAGGCGGCCAACGCACAACAGCTTGAAATATGACGGGCATGGTTACCTTGAAGATACCAGCTCACTTAAAAGTGCTTTCTTAACAGAACCATGAGGCTCCGATATAGTCCTTACATTATAAAGTTAGTATCCATTAGAAAGCACGTATCACTCGCAGGGCTACATCACGGCCACGGCGTATCGTTGATAAACACAGAGAAATGAGGATAGGTTATGTCAAAAGCAGTCGTTATTTATCATTCAGGCTATGGTCACACACAGCGTTTGGCAGCCGCCGTCGCCGAAGGCGCTAACGCCGAGCTGATTGCCATCGATGCAGAAGGAAATATCAGCGATGCGGAGTGGGAGAAACTCGCCGCCGCCGACGCGATTATCTTTGGTACACCAACCTACATGGGCGGCCCGACCTGGCAGTTCAAGAAATTTGCGGATGCCAGCTCTAAAGCCTGGTTCTCCCGCTCCTGGAGCAACAAAGTGTTTGGCGGTTTCACTAACAGCGCCAGCCTGAACGGGGACAAACAGGTCACCCTGATTTATCTGCAAACGCTGGCTTCACAGCACGGCGGAATTTGGGTCAGCCTGAACCAACTGCCCTCCAATGCCAAAGCGGCAAAACGCGACGATCTGAATAACCTCGGTGGTTCCGTGGGTCTGCTGGCGCAAACGCCGTCTGACGCCAGCGTAGATGAAGTGGTCGCTGGCGATCTGGCAACCGGTAAGCTGTATGGTCAGCGCATCGCTGACATCGCCGCAAAACTGGCTAACTAGTTAACACGACCTAAGCGCCATTATCCGACGCACAAGCGCCGCCCTTTCGCGGCGCTTTTTTTATCTGACTAGTCGCGGAACGAACCCCGCCCATTGCGGTAGTAACCATTTCCTCGCTCATGCCCGCGCCTGTCCCACTCACCGCGACGCGGACCGCGATCGTCAACATAGCGTGGAGGATCAAAACGGCGATTATCGTAATCGCGTCTCTCACGCTGACTCTCACGCCACCAGCGGGCATCGCGCCAGCGCCAGCCATCCCAATAATAACCGTGTCGATTACGTTCGCCACGGTGGTAACCCCGGTGTTCCTGCCACCAGCGCTCGCTGCGCCAGTCATAGCCATCCCAGTAATTACCACGTCTGTCACGTTCGCCAATATTCAACGTGACGCCGGGCATCAGATCGATGCTGGCACCCTTAGCTTCTGGCGCTGGCATAACCGCAAACATTCCCATAAACAGGGCACTGATGACGAGTGGCTTAAACATAGGGTAACTCCTTGCTCACCGCGACTGCGGCCTGGCAAAGATATACGGGGAATTCCTCTTCGCCACTATCAGATAAATACGCATTTTTCTGACTTTACCGTTCTTAACGTTTCGCTAACGCCAATGCGCGCTATTCATCAGCGCCCTACTAATTCATTAATAAATTTAATGCCAAAAATCCTGATAGACACGAATAAATGCAGAATCACGGATTAACCATAGGGAATAAATATTAGAAATATTCACCTTAGCGCTAATACTTACTCTCAGAACATCCGTCATTCACAGAGGGAACAGCGATGAGCGAAAACTATACGGTGGGCGACTACTTACTGGATCGCCTGACGCAGATTGGTATTCAGCATCTCTTCGGCGTGCCGGGCGACTACAATCTGCATTTTCTCGATCATGTCATCAGGCACCCGGATATCACCTGGGTGGGCTGTGCGAATGAATTAAACGCCGCTTACGCCGCCGATGGCTATGCGCGATGCCGTCCGGCGGCGGCGCTGCTCACCACCTTCGGCGTGGGCGAACTCAGCGCGATTAACGGAATTGCGGGCAGCTACGCGGAATGCCTGCCCGTTATTCACATTGCCGCGGCGCCCAGTCTCACGTCACAGCGCAACGGCGAATTGCTCCACCATACATTAGGCGACGGCGATTTCAGCCACTTTTCCCGCATGGCGGCGGAAGTCACCGCCGCACAGGCCAGCCTCACCGTCGACAACGCCACCACAGAGATCGACAGGGTTATTGGGGAAGCGCTCGCGCAACACAAACCGGTATATTTATTTCTGCCATTGGACGTCGCTGCGTCACCGGTCAGCGCACGACCATACCCGCTTGCCATCCCTGAACCACTCCGTTCGGATGAGTCGCTGCAAGCCTTTATCACCGCGGCCACTGCGATGCTGAGCAAAGCCAATTCGGTCTCATTATTGGCTGACTTTCTGGCTCAGCGTATGGGTGTCGCAGGGCAAATCCAACGCTGGCTCGATAACACACCGCTTCCCCACGCCACTTTGCTGATGGGGAAAGGCACGCTAAACGAACAGCACCACAGCTTTACCGGCACCTACGCGGGTGGCGGCAGTCACGAAGCGATCCGGGCATACATCGAAGACGCAGATGTCATCATCAGCATCGGCGTACGCTATACCGATACGATTACCACCGGCTTCAGCCACCAGATTTCCTACGAAAAAAACATCGATATCCAGCCAACATTGGCTCGCGTCGGCAACCAGGTTTTCCCTTCTGTTCCAATGTCAGATGCTATCGCCGCGTTGGAAAAAATCACCGCGCCGCTCGGGCCCCACTGGGATCATCACACCATTACGCCTCCAGCTTTACCGCCATCCGAGCACAAAAGTGCGCTCAACCAGCGCGAGTTTTGGCAACAAATGCAGCGTTTCCTCCGCCCTGGCGATATTCTCGTGACCGATCAGGGCACGTCGTGTTTTGGGGCCGCGACGCTCCGGCTACCGAGGGACTGCCATTTCATTGTTCAGCCGCTGTGGGGGTCGATAGGCTACTCTCTGCCGGCGGCATTCGGCGCACAAATTGCCGAACCGGAACGGCGCGTGGTGCTGTTAATCGGCGACGGCTCGCTTCAGCTCACCGTGCAGGAGCTTGGCTCTATCATTCGGGATCGCTTGAACATGGTCATTGTGGTGCTGAATAACGAGGGCTACACCGTCGAACGGGCGATTCACGGCCCTGAACAGCGCTACAACGATATCGCCGCCTGGAACTGGACACAGCTTCCCACGGCGCTAGGCGCAGATAAAAACGAGATACTTTGCGAACAGGTGTGCTCACCTGTCGCCCTCGCGCAGGTGCTTGAGCGCGTGAACGCAGAATCTCGCTTGTCGCTTATAGAGGTCGTATTGCCGAGGATGGATATTCCCGCATTATTGCAAACCATCACGCAGTCGCTTGAGACCCGCAATACCGTGCAGTAGCACGGTACACTTTTTACCGCCTACCTCGTAAGCGGTATATTCAACGCCAAAAGATGCATTTAAAATGCAATTTATAAACTGCATTCGTTGAGAGGCATCATCATGGCATACCGCGATCAATCCCTGGGTGAGTTGGCTATCGCTATTCCGCGCGCGACCAAACTCTTTCGTGAACTCAATCTGGACTTCTGCTGCGGCGGAAAGCAAACGCTCAGCCGCGCGGCGGGCAAAAAAGATCTCAATATCGACGAGCTGGAAGCGCAGTTAGAAAAACTGGCCGCGCAGCCTTCTGATGCGCGCGACTGGCGTGAAGCGCCGCTGGCCGACATTATCGCGTACATCATCCCTCGTTTTCACGATCGCCACCGCGAACAACTACCAGAACTGATTCTGATGGCAGAAAAAGTCGAGCGCGTGCATCACGATAAAGCCGATTGCCCGCACGGCCTCGCAAACCAGCTGACCGCCATCTATAACGAGCTGTCTCAGCATATGATGAAAGAAGAACGCATCCTCTTCCCGATGATCGGTCAGGGAATGGGCGCAAATGCTGCCGCACCGATTTCAGTGATGGAGCATGAGCACGATGACGCAGGGCGTGATGTAGAAGTAGTCAAAGAGCTGACCAACGGCGTTGTACCGCCGGAAGGTGCCTGCAACACCTGGCGTGCGCTGTACTCCGGTATCAACGAGTTCATTACCGACCTGATGGAACACATCCATCTGGAAAACAATTTGCTGTTCCCACGCGCGCTGCGCGGTGAGTAATGTCGTTTCAATAAAAAAAGAAAGTCAGTAGAAATAAGAAAGGCGCTCACTGAGCGCCTTTCTTTGTCTGGAGATTACAGAATTTCCAGCAGTTCCACTTCAAAAATCAGCGCGCTGAACGGCGGAATGGAAGCACCCGCGCCACGTTCGCCATACGCCAGATTGTGTGGAATATAGAGTTCCCATTTGGAACCGACTGGCATCAGCGTCAGCGCTTCAATCCAGCCTGGAATCACGCCGCTTACCGGGAATTCAGCAGGTTGGCCGCGCTGAACGGAGCTGTCGAACACGCTGCCATCAATCAGACGACCCGTGTAATGTACACGTACGCGATCCTGACGAGCCGGGATAGCACCTTCACCCTGCGTCAACACGCGGAATTGCAAACCAGATTCCGTGCTGTTCACGCCTTCTTTCTGCGCGTTTTCAGCCAGGAACTGCTGACCTTCTACCGCCAGCACCTGTTGGCGCTCGCGGCGTACCGCATCAGCACGCTCGTGAATTTCACGCAGCGCACGATGAACCACATCCACAGGCACCGCAGGCGCATTACCTTCCAGCGCGTCACGTAAACCAGCAAGCAGAGCTTCTGGGATCAGACCTTCAAGACCTGATTCCTGTAACTGTTGACCAACCTGTAAGCCGATGCCGTAACTTGCCTGCGCTTCGACGCTATCAAAAGAAGGAGTTGTCATGGATGTTCCTTTTAATCTGTAAAAAACTGAAAGCGCAGCATAACAGCGACGGGGATTGGGGTAAAATCCTGTGTGCAGGTAATCACGTTAACCGCACGCCAGCCAAGCCATTCCGGGAAGCTGTCCTATACTGGTAGTTCCGATGTTTCGGGCTTAGCGGTTACCTTAATCATCAACGCGTTAACTGGTCAGCTTATACAGATTATCGGTATACTGGATTGCGTTATCATCCTGATACTGTTTTTATGCCGACGCCGCTTTCCTACTGATGTAGCGTAGTGACTGGCATAACATTGTTAATGACATCGTTTTACATGATGCCGTTTTTATACTGATTATTTTCATATTGAACTGTTTTTATATTAAACCGTAGTAAGAGAGGTCACCATGGGCAGAATTGCGCCCAGGAAGCGGAAAACCACCTGGGATTATCAAACGCTAGTACGCTTCTGCCAGCGAATTATCCAACGGCAGCCCTCACATGCTGTAGCCGTAGAAAACGACGGGGAACGCGAAGATCAGGAAGGCTTGCCTCCTCCAGCTTCCCCGCGTGAGCGCCTTGGTGCCCTGCTGCAAAAAATCTGGCATCTGCCTGACGGTTACCACTGGATGGAACCGTTGCCGTTCCTCCACCGCCGCTGGATTTTAATCGCTATCGCCCTGCTGCTCGTCGTGTTGCTCTGGCCTTACAGCGCGCAACATCAGCAACCTGCCCAGACCATGCCGATCCCTCTTACTCAGGCAGATAATCAGGCTGCGATGCAGGCCGTCATTATTGAAAACCAGCCTTCAATGTCACAGCAGCAGCCTGCGACTACCGAGCCGCCAACGCCGTCATCAGCACCATGGCGTCAGTACGAGATCGCCTCGGGACAAACGCTGGCTCAGCTCTTTCGCGATAACAATCTGCCAGTCAGCGATGTGTTCGCGATGGCACAGGTGGAAGGCAGGGATAAGCCGCTCAGCAATTTACGGGCGGGTCAGGAAGTTAAATTACAGCTGAATGCGCAAGGCATGGTCGCCGAGCTGGAAATCGAAACCACAGCGAACCAGACGATTCGGTTCACCCGCGGTGCAGACGGCGCCTTTACGCGTACTCGCTAACGATCTCGCCGTTCCAATAGAAAATCGCGCAGAACAATAGCATGGTTGTGCTGCGCGTTTTTACTGCCATAAAGCAGCGTGATGGCCTTCTTCCCATCGAGTAACGTCAATAGCCTGTCGCACGCCGTGCCTTGCGCGAGCTCATTACGATAATAATCCACAAATTCCATCCAGCGCTCCGGATCGGCGTGAAACCATTTCCGCAGTTCGCTGCTCGGTGCAATGTCTTTAAACCACTCAACGCCTTCCAGACGCGCTTTACTGATGCCACGCGGCCACAGACGGTCAATAAGAAAAGTGGGAGAAGAGAAAGGCGCGTGCGCGTCATAGACGCGGATAAGGTGAATTAAATCAGACATGCGGCCTCCGGCCTCATTTTTTAGGTATAGGTAATGATAGGCCATTTCCCCATCCCTAAAATGCAAAACGCTGGCACAAGGCCAGCGTTTCACATGTTAACTAAAGTGTTAATTCGACGATAAACGTGAATTACGCTTCAGCAACAACAACTACATTCAGCTCAGCAAATACATCGCTGTGTACCTGGAAGCTGACTTCGTGCTCACCCAGAGTACGCAGAACGCCGTTCGGCAGGCGAACTTCGCTCTTAGCAATGTCAACACCGGCAGCCGTTACCGCATCAGCGATATCGCGAGTACCGATGGAACCGAACAGTTTACCTTCGTCGCCTGCTTTAGACGCGATAGTAACGCTACCCAGTTCTTTGATCTTAGCGGCGCGAGCTTCAGCAGCGGCCAGAACGTCAGCCAGTTTGGCTTCCAGTTCAGCACGGCGTGCTTCGAAGAACTCAACGTTTTTCTTGGTTGCCGGGACAGCTTTGCCCTGTGGAACCAGGAAGTTACGAGCGTAGCCCGCTTTAACGTTTACCTGATCACCCAGGCTGCCCAGGTTTGCTACTTTATCAAGCAGAATAACTTGCATTACTTTATCCTCTCAAAGTCTCGTTAATGGACAGTGGCCGATTACTGATGACGGTCAGTGTACGGCAACAAAGACAAGTAACGCGCACGCTTGATAGCGCGGGCCAGCTGACGCTGGTATTTTGCACGAGTACCGGTGATACGGCTCGGAACAATCTTGCCGCTTTCAGTGATATAGTTTTTCAGCGTAGCGATATCTTTATAATCAATCTCTACAACGCCTTCCGCGGTGAAACGGCAGAATTTGCGACGACGGAAATAACGTGCCATTTGGCTAGTCTCCAGAATCTATCAATTCAATCTGCTCGGCATGTAACACTATCTTGCTCAAGCCATTGCGCCCTTGATGGCAGCTAATGAACCCGTGCACGGTAAGTTGCGTGCCGACCGTTATACTGTGGGTAACTGCTTGTGACGAGAGTCCGCTGACAATCACGGGCATACGACACCATGCTTGCCGACTCAATCCGGCTTCCTCCTGCGTCGAGCGGTGCTCAAGCACAAACTGACAGTGAGGAATACCTGACGGGCTGACTTTACGAATGGGCGTCTTGCACACTGTGCCGGACAACACCAGACGATTCACCGTCACCACAACAATTACTCTTCAGAATCCCCTGCATCCACATCATCGCCAGCTTCAGCGAAATCTTCACGACGCTCACGGCGTTCGTCTTTCGCTTTCACCATTGGAGATGCTTCAGTTACCGCGTGCTTAACGCGCATAACCATGCTGCGGATAACGGCATCGTTAAAGCGGAAGTTTGTTTCCAGCTCATCGATCGCTTCCTGCGGCGCTTCAACGTTCAGCAGAACGTAGTGTGCCTTGTGCAGTTTGTTGATCGGGTAAGCCAGCTGACGGCGGCCCCAGTCTTCCAGACGGTGGATCGTGCCCTGCGCACCAGTGATGGTAGCAGTGTAGCGCTCGATCATGCCCGGAACCTGTTCGCTCTGGTCAGGATGAACCATAAATACGATTTCGTAATGACGCATCGAATTGCTCCTTACGGATTATTCAGCCTCCTGTCTGGGTCAACCGCGGCCCGTGGAGGCAAGGAACGTGTATGTGTGCGGCTGAAAAAATGACGCGTAAGTATAGTGCCCGACATTAAAGAACACAAGGAAGAAACACAGGAGTTTTCTGCGTGGCGGTATTTCAGCGCCAGGGGCAAAATTACAGCGTCCGCCGGAAGAAATCAGCGCCCGCCTGTAGCGCCGTTGGCGTAATGCGATGCGCCACCCCCGGCTCAGTCAGATACGTCAGGTTAGCCAGTTTATCACGCGCCTGTAATGCCTGATAAAGACGAACGCTTTCTGCCGCTGGCACGACGTCATCTGCTTCACCGTGCCATACCAGCAGCGGTCGATTGGACAGCGCGTCCAGACGCGTGCTGACATCATAATCCGCCAGTTTGGTCGCTAATGCCTGCAACACCGCCTGATTTTCCTCACGCTCGGCCGGAACCGGAGGAAACAGCGCCGACGACAGCGTAGAAAAATAGCCGGAGCCCATAAACGCCGCCACCGCAGTAATCCAGGGATAACGCGCCATACAGCCGAGCGCACTCATTCCACCGAGCGACGCACCGCAAACGCCAATCCGTTCCCCGTCGATCAAGCCACGCTGTCGATATTCCGCCACATAGCCGGGGAGTTCTTCAATATTCGTTTGCAGGATGTCCCAGAAATGAGCCAACCGCAGCGATTCATCGCCGTCATAGCGCGCACCGTGCATAGCTGCATCGGTCAGTATCACCCGAAACCCGGCCTGCGCCAGCGCATAGCCAAAATACGAATACACCTCTTTTGATGAAGTGTAACCATGAAAGAAAAAAATCGTCGGTAACGGCTGCTCTCTCCTTCCCGCCGGCACCGCATGAATCGTTTCAATACCGCTACTGAGCTTATCCAATGACATTTCGATCATATTTCCCTCGTTTTCAGTTCTGTCAGCCTATTTTTATGTAGCGAAATCGTATTTAGCAGAAAGGGTGCGTCCTTCTACGATAAACCTACTCACAGCAGTTTTCTTATCCCGTGTCGTCATGAATTCCGTGCTGATTTAAATGGCATATTTATGTAAATAAAAAAATCACATTGATCTAGATCAATAACAGAAATGAATGTTTACACTCCGTGATTAATTTTTTTTCATTTACTGCCGTTAACGCATGTGAAGCAAGACTAAAAAATAACCTTTTTTATTATAAGAGACACACATATGTTGGGACTTTCCTTTAAACACTGGGGTTTGGGTATCAAGTTATCAATTATCGCCTCCCTGAGCGTGGCGATATTGTTCATTGTCTTTACCCTCACTCTTACCCGCTCCGCAGGCAATCAGTTGAAATCTTTGACCCTCAATGACATGCAGAGCCAGGTGAATGGAGTCACCGACATGATTAACATGTACGATACCAGCCTACAAGCCGAGGTCAGCAACTATACGCGTCTGCTGGCCAGCTTTCTGCCGACGCAATTTTCGCTGGATACCGTTAACCGCACGCCTTTCGGCAGCGCCTCTCATCCAACGCTTAAGGCTGGCGATACGGTCTTGAACCTCAACACCGAAGTGCCAGATGACTTTCTGAGCCGAACCCACGCGATCTCAACAATTTTTGTTCGCGATGGAGAAGATTTTACGCGCGTCACCACGTCACTGAAAAAAGAAGACGGATCGCGCGCGATGGGTACCAAGCTCGATCGTGAGAGTCCAGCCTATGCCCTCGTGATGAAAGGTGAAACCTACAGTGGGCTAGCAACGCTGTTCGGCAAACAGTACATCACCCAGTACCAGCCAATACGCGACAATGCCAGCCAGGTTATCGGCATTCTGTTCGTCGGTGTCGACATCACGAAGCAATTTACCGAGATGCAACAAACGATTCTGAACAAGAAAATGGGTGAAACAGGCCATTTCTTTGTGCTTAGTACGAAAAAAGGAAAAGATGCAGGGAACTACCTTTACCACCAAAGCAATGCTAACCAGCGCCCTGACTGGTCGGAAGGCGCGTTAGAGAAAGTGCTGGCAACGGGTAATGGTACGATCGAATACGACAACAACACGATGACCGGCGAAGAAAAAACCCGAATCATGGTGTATCGCAGCATTCCACAGTGGAACTGGATTGTTGCTGGCACAGTGAGTAAAGAAAGCCTCATGGCTGAGATTAATCACACCCGTAACCTGTTTTTAGGTGGCGGTATTATTCTGGTTCTGCTCTTCGCCGCATTCTTTGTCGTGCTGACGCGCAAATGGCTAAGCCAGCCGCTCGTTGAAATCGTCAAAGTAGCGGAACAATTTTCTGCCGGCAACCTGACGGCGACGCTTTCCAGCAATCGTTACGACGAAGTGGGTCGGCTGATTGATGCCATCAACGGAATCGGACAAGGGCTAACAACGATTGTGTCACAGGTCAGAAATGCATCCGAAGAAATCAGTGCAAGCAGCGATGCGCTGGCTGCCGATAGTGAAAACATCAGCGAACAGATTGCCCGCCAAGCCAGTAGCGTCGAAGAGACGTCTGCCAGCATGGAGCAGCTCTCCGCCAGCGTGAAGCAGAACGCCGATAACGTCTCCGCCGCCAAAGATCTGGCAGAACAGAGCGCCGCAGCGGCACGTAGCGGTAGCCAGACCGTCACCGACTCCGTCTCTACGATGAGCGACATCAAGAACTCCTCACAACGCATTGCCGACATCACGACGGTGATCGAATCTATCGCGTTCCAGACCAATATTCTGGCGTTGAACGCGGCGGTTGAAGCCGCTCGCGCGGGTGAGCACGGCAGAGGCTTTGCCGTGGTTGCTGCGGAAGTGCGCGCGCTGGCACAGCGCAGTTCTGCCGCGGTGAAAGAGATCGAAACCCTGATTGATGAGTCGCTGGAGAAAATCGAAGCGGGTTACCATTTCTCAGAAAAAACGCAGGCGGTAATGGACGACTTACGCAACCGCATCCTGCAGGTCAGTACCATCGTGAACGATATCGATATCGCCTCACGCGAGCAGTCTGCCGGGATTGGTCAGGTTAACATCGCGATTGTACAGATTGGTCAGGCAACGCAGGAAAACACCATTCTGGTCAACAACTCGGAAGACACCGCACAGGGTCTGCGCCAGAAAGGCCACCACCTCAGCGAGCTGGTCAGCGTCTTCCGTATTTAACATTCACACAGCGGCCATCGTGTTGCAGGTATTGCACGATGGCCCCCACTTGCGTATTATGCTGGCGTTTTTTCACCCTTCCCCCACACTGACAAAGGAGACGACATCATGACAGCACCAACTCTGATTCTTTGCAGGACATCTCGGGACTAATTCCGCATTCTTTTCCGCTTTGCGTTATCCCCCCAGCTGTAGCCTGCCTTACCCTATTTTTAAATTGATCAGCAGGATGATCTATGGGCAATGCTATTCGCTCTATTTCGGCGCGCGTCAGTGTGATCGCGACGGAAAATACCTGGATTGAAGATAAAGCAATCCAACAGCTTCAAATTACATCACAACTTCCCAATATGGTTCGCGTGGCCGGTATGCCAGATTTGCATCCGGGCCGTGGTTACCCTATTGGCGCCGCCTTTTTTTCACAACAGCGCTTCTATCCAGCGCTGGTCGGAAACGACATCGGCTGCGGCATGGCGCTATGGCGCACAAACCTGAACGCCAACAAAATGTCGCTGGATAAGCTGGAGAAGCGGCTTGGTAATATCGATGGACCGCTGGAAGACGATATCGAAATTCCCCCATCGCTGGCGGATTTCCGCTATTCGTTGGGCACCATCGGCGGCGGCAACCACTTTGCGGAATTGCAGCAACTTGATGAAATCTATCAACCAGATGCGCTGCACGTTCTGCATATTGATCCTAAGCAGTTGCTGTTGCTCGTTCACAGCGGCTCACGCGGATTAGGGCAAACCATACTGGAGGCACACGTGCGGGAATTCGGCCATCAGGGGCTTGAAGCCAACACGCCTGCCGCAGAGGCCTATCTGGAACAGCACCAGTTTGCGCTGGCGTTTGCCACCCACAATCGGCGACTGATCGCGCAGCGGATGCTGGATCGCTGGCATACGGAAGGCGATGCCGTACTGGACGTAAACCACAATCTGGTGACACCGACAACGATTGAAGGCATTTCTGGCTGGCTGCACCGCAAAGGCGCGACACCTGCCGACTGCGGCCCGGTCATCATTCCCGGCTCGCGCGGTGACTACAGCTATATTGTGCAACCCATTCCCCACGCTGACAGCCTGTACTCGCTGGCACATGGCGCGGGCAGAAAGTGGATGCGCACGGAGTGTAAAGATCGACTGTCTTCACGCTACAGCGTCCAGCAACTGGCACGTACCCGCTTCGGCAGCCGCGTGATCTGTCAGGACAGGCAACTGATTTTTCAGGAAGCACCAGAAGCCTACAAACCGATAGACAGCGTGATCGGTGCGATGCAGCAGGCGGGATTGATTACGCTGATTGCTCGCCTGAAGCCGGTTCTCACCTACAAAACACGTGGGGAGGATAAATGATATTACTTCAGCTTTCCGCCGCGCAGGGGCCAGACGAATGCATGCTGGCAACGGCAAAAGCGTTGCAGGCTCTGGTACGGGATGCCGCACGGCAAGGTATCGACTGTGAAATTATCGAAACCGAAGCGGGGAAACGTTCTGGAACGTTACGTTCCGCACTGGTTCTGCTAAACGGTGAGCAGGCGGAACCGCTGACTGCCAGTTGGTGCGGTACACTTCAGTGGACGTGCAATAGCCCCTGGCGCAAGGGTGGTGGACGCAAAAACTGGTTCATCGGCGTCGCACGCTTTCACCAGGAACAGGCGTTTGCCGATAACGAGATTCGCTTTGAAGCCACCAAATCCTCCGGCCCCGGTGGGCAGCATGTGAATAAAACCGAATCTGCCGTCCGCGCAACCCATGTCGCCAGCGGCATCACGGTGAAAGTGCAAAGTGAGCGCAGCCAGCACGCCAACAAGCGTCTGGCCTGTTATCTCATCGCCTATCGTCTGGAAGCGTTACAGCAACAGCAGCACGCCGAACTACGGGCACAGCGGCGTCTGTTCCATCACCAGATAGAACGCGGTAATCCGGTAAAAGTCTTCAAAGGCGAAGATTTCACGCTGGTCACATCGCGCTGACCTCAGTTAACAGCGGGCATCGATTGCCCGCCTGTTATTTCTTCTCGGAAATGGCCTTAAAGTATTGAGATAGGCTGAACGGCATCTGTAAATCTGACTGTTGACCGAGTCGATTAAGCTCATCACGACGCGAAGCTATCCATTGCTGCTGCAAAGGCTTTAACGTTGTTGTTCGCGCCGCAATGAGCCTATCCAAAAACCCGCGATCGCCCTCCACCGCCAAATGGAATGCTTTTAGCGCCAATTTATCCACCTCACTTCCGGTACAGCGGTTCATCGCCTGTTCATTCAAATAAACAAGCGTAGTGGCTTTATCATCGTTGTTTAACGTCCAAAACCAATCATTTTCAGGCGGTAATGTGACGGGACTTTCCTTGCCCCGATCACGGCACTGCTGATAGATCAAATCTAATTCATGTAATGAAGGTTCGGCATATGCGCAGCCAATAAACAACAGCCAAAAAGCAAAGTTAACGATACGACACACAGATCAGACTCCTTCCAAAAATTGAACAGCTTCCCTGTTAAAGAGAATGCCATCGGTCCGACGATAGCGCTACACTTCCGCTATCTACTCTTGTCTGGCTGAAACGATGAACATCGTACGGATACTTTTCTTACCCTTAATACTGGTGCTGTCCGGCTGCCAGATCATACAAGGTAAGCCTGTCGCGGCACCGCCGCCTGCGGAGAAAGCGCTTGAAATTCGCTACGCGCAAACCAGCCAGTTGGAAAAAGTGGGGACGATTTCGGTGAGCATGCGCGGAAACGCAGATGATGTCGATCGCGCCCTTCAACAAAAAGCCGATGCCTCTGGCGCGCACTATTATGTGATTGTAATGAAATCCGAGGCCGAAACGCTCCCCGGCATGTGGTTCGCGCGCGCCGTGCTATACCGCTGAATCGGCGGAGCAGGTTATAAAAAAATACCGGGCGGATTCCCGGTATCGTCACGCAGTGGCAAATTAATACGACATACACGCCGCATTCAGAATCCCGCCGCTGAGCGAGGCGGCACAGAGAAAGGCACCAGAGGCAACATCGTTATTCTGGATATGCTGGCTAAGACGCGGCATATACAGACGCACCGCGAAATAAATCAGTAATTGCACCACTAACGCCACCACGCCCCAGGTAATGTAATCCACCAGACTCACCGAATTAATCGCCGCACTGGAAAGCGGGATCACATAGCCAATTAACGCCCCACCAAACCCAATAGCAGCCGTAGCATTGTTTTCTTTAATCAGCGCCCATTCATCATGCGGCGTAACGCGGGTGTAAATAAACAGGAAAGCCAGCACCATGGCAAACCCGATAAAGAAATAAGAAGCGAAAGCGAGTAGCGACGTAACAATAGGCATAGCGATATTCCTTTCAAATGAGGCACGTTGGCGCGTCAGCAATAAATAAGAGGAAGCATGAAGAATATAGATGATTCCCGCATAGCAAAGCGTCTATACATGACTTTACGTGATAAGCAACGCAGGAATCCCCAGCAGGGCGCTTTATCCCCACCTGTCACCCTATCCGCACGTGTACCCTCACATTTTTTAAGAAAATGAATAAGCATTGCGCCTGACATGCCGATAACAGATAAGGCATTTTTTATCAGTTAGATAGTGCCTGTTTCACATTCATCACCTGCTTTTTATGCAAACACACAACGATAACTAATCCGTTCCTGGCCTGCCATGACGGTAAATAATTAATGAACGAAAGGAAGAGGTTTATGCTGCGCTGGATGTCATTTCAAAACCTGTCTGTAACGCGAAAGTTATTGGTAGGGTTTGGTTTATTGCTCATCATGGGAGTGATTCTTTCCATGGTCGGCTTTTACGGATTACACAATAGCGACCAGTCGTTAAAACGCATCAGCCGTCTTGGCGCCATGTATGACAAAACGGTTGTCGCGCGGGAAGGCAACTTTGGTTATGCGCTGGAGCGTAAAGCCCAGTATCTGGAACAGCACGATAGTGCGATTGGTAACATTAAGGACGAGCTGTCAGCACTGCTGAAAGCGATCGATACGGGCCATTGGCCAACGGAAGATAAAAGCGCGATTCAGGATATCAGCGCCTCACTCAACGCCTACCTGACTCAGCGCCAGCAAGTCATGAGCCCTACCGTTAGCCAACAGACGCTCAGCGAGCTCAATAATCAAATGGCGGGGTTGCAGGAAAACATCAATAAACTTTACTTCACGGAAGAGAGCCGCGCGGGCCGTAACGTCATTAGCAGCGATATACAGCTGGGCGTGATTACGCTTATTGCCATCATACTCGGCCTGACCACGGCAATCGTTATCTCGCGGCAAATTGTACGCCCGCTACATCAGGCGTTACACGCCACCCGCGCGATTGCAGAAGGCGATCTGACCGTACAGCTTCACAATGAACGCCGCGATGAATTGGGCCAGCTGATTTCAGCCATGGGGCAGATGAACAACAACCTGCATAGCATGATTGATAAAATTCGCCTCAGCGCGAACCAGATTTCCCATGCCGCAGGGGAAATTTCCGCCGGTAACGCCGATCTCTCCTCTCGCACCACGCAACAGGCCGCTGCACTGGAAGAAACCGCCGCCAGTATGGAACAGCTGACGTCAACGGTGAAGCAGAATGCCGATAACGCTCATCAAGCCAACCGGCTGGTTATGGATGCCTCCGATACGGCGAACCAGGGGGGAGAGCAGGTTTCTAAAGCCGTCCATACCATGCACGATATCGCGCAAAGCTCCCACCGCATCGCTGAAATTACTTCAATGATCAACAGCATCGCGTTTCAAACCAACATCCTGGCGCTCAATGCCGCAGTAGAAGCGGCACGAGCCGGTGAACAAGGCCGAGGTTTCGCCGTCGTCGCCAGCGAAGTACGCAATCTGGCACAGCGCAGCGCGCAGGCTGCCAAAGAGATCGACACGCTCATTGCCGAGTCGGTTTCGCAGATTAATCACGGGGCAGCACTCGTTAACGGCGCGGGAAAAACGATGGAAGGGATTGTCCAGTCAGTGACGCAGGTCCACGCCATTATGAAAGATATTACGACCGCCTCGGACGAACAACATCGCGGTATTTCTCAGGTCGGTCAGGCCATTATAGAAATGGATCAGAACACGCAGCAAAACACCGTACTGGTGGAGCAGTCCTCTTCTGCCGCCAACTCGCTGGAACAACAGGCGATCGTACTTTCTGACGCGGTTTCCGTCTTCCGGCTTTTACAGCCTTCGCAACAAGGTATTCACAGGCTGGCGAGCCCCGCTGCATAGCCCCAACGAAAAAGAGGTGCCCCAGGGCACCTCTTTACTCTCATTCGCGACACGGATTACGCGCGCTGGCGAACGGCTTCAAACAAGCACACGCCTGTGGCAACAGACACATTCAGGGAAGACACGCTGCCCGCCATCGGAATGCTGATCAATTCATCGCAGTGCTCGCGGGTTAGGCGACGCATGCCTTCCCCTTCCGCGCCCATGACCAGCGCCAGTGGCCCAGTCAGCTTGCTTTGGTACAGCGTATGATCCGCTTCACCCGCCGTGCCGACGATCCAGATATTACGCTCCTGCAACAGTCGCATGGTACGAGCCAGATTGGTCACGCTGATAACCGGCACAGTTTCCGCCGCACCACAGGCCACCTTCTTCACTGTCGCATTCAGTTGCGCAGAACGATCGCGCGGCACGATCACCGCATGCACGCCAGCCCCGTCCGCATTACGCAGGCAAGCGCCCAGGTTGTGTGGATCGGTCACGCCATCCAAGATCAGCAGGAAAGGCGTTTCGAGATTGTCTAACAACGCAGGCAGGTCGTTTTCCTGATATTTCCGCCCTTCTTTGACTTTCGCTACGATCCCCTGATGCACCGCGTCGTCAGCCTGCTTATCCAGCCATTGGCGATTCGCCACTTGAATGACGATGCCCTGCGCTTCCAGCTCCGCAATCACAGGCTGAAGGCGACGATCGTCGCGCCCTTTCAGCACAAAAACTTCCAGAAAACGCTGTGGATCGCGCTCAAGCAGTGCTTTAACCGCATGGATACCGTAAATAATTTCGCTCATTGATACTCTTCAAATTAACCATAACAGGCGGTGCCCGTTAATTTAGAGATAGAGGTTTGCCCCGCGCCATCCTCCCCTTCGCAGGGGAGGGAGCAGATTAGCTAACCTTACTCAGCAGACTTTTTCTTCGCACGTTTCGCTTTGGTCGCGGCGGCGATTTTACGCGTTTTTTCCGCGTTCTTTTTCGCTTTATCGCGGTTCTTTTTCGGCTTGGCTTTTGGCTTATCCGATTTCGCGTTGCGGTCGCCTTCTTTGCGGAACGCGGCATCCGGCTCAAAGTTTGCCGGCGCTTTGCTGGCACTGCGACGACGTCGGGCTGGCTTAGCCTCACGCGACTCCGGTTTCTTCACGCGGTCACGCGCGGTTTTCCCTTCGCCGCGGACCTTACGCGTGCTGGAAATCAGCGCAAAATCAATGTTGCGCTCATCCATATGCACCGCCTCAACGCGAATTTCGACTTCATCACCCAGACGATAAACCTGCCCGCGCGATTCACCGATCAGTCGCTGACCGATATTATCGTAACGGTAGTAGTCGTTATCCAGCGTAGAAACGTGCACTAGCCCATCGATAAACAGGTCTTTCAGGCGCACGAAGAAGCCAAAACCGGTCACGCTGGAGATGATTCCCGTAAAGACTTCACCCACGTGATCCTGCATAAAGTCGCACTTCAGCCAGTCCGCAACGTCACGCGTGGCTTCATCCGCCCGGCGCTCCGTCATCGAACAATGCATGCCCAGCTGTAGCATCTCGTTAATATCGCTATGCCAGCCGCCCGTTGGTGTCCAACGTTCATGACGATTGCTCAGCAGATACTTAATCGCACGGTGCAAAGACAAGTCAGGATAACGACGAATCGGCGACGTAAAGTGGCCGTAAGACGTCAAAGCCAGACCAAAGTGACCCCGATTTTCCGGGTCATAAATCGCCTGCTTCATGGAGCGCAGCAGCATGGTTTGCAGCATTTCCCGATCGGGACGCTCCGCGACCTCATTCATCAATTCCGCGTAGTCTTTCGGCTGTGGCTTCATTCCGCCTTTCAGCGTCAGCCCCAGCTCGCCCAGCACGCTGCGCAGGGCTAAGACATGATCTTCGCTCGGCTGATCGTGTACGCGGAACAGCGCAGGCTCTTCGTTTTTCTCCACAAATCTCGCGGCGGAGATATTCGCCAGAATCATGCACTCTTCAATGAGCTTGTGGGCATCGTTACGCACCACGGCTTCCACACGGTCGATACGACGCTCGGCGTTGAAAATGAACTTCGCTTCTTCGGTTTCAAACGCGATGCCGCCGCGCACTTCACGCGCGTGCTCAAGCACCTTATACATGTGGTGCAGCTCTTCCAGCCCGCCCACCAGCGGTCTGTAGTGCTCACGCAGTTCGGCGTCACCTTGCAGAATATTCCACACTTTGGTGTAGGTCAGACGCGCGTGTGAACTCATCACCGCTTCATAGAACTTGTAAGACGACAGCTTACCCTGCGCCGAGATGGTCATTTCACAAACCATACACAGACGATCGACCTGCGGGTTAAGCGAACATAGCCCGTTCGACAGCACTTCCGGCAGCATCGGGACCACCTGCGACGGGAAATACACCGAGGTGCCACGCGCCCGCGCTTCGTGGTCAAGTGGCGTATTCGGCCGCACGTAATAGCTCACGTCCGCGATGGCAACCCACAGCCGCCAGCCGCCGCCGCGTTTCTTCTCGCAGTACACGGCGTCATCAAAATCGCGGGCATCTTCACCGTCAATCGTGACCAGCGGCAGCTTACGCAGATCCACACGACCTTTTTTCGCCGCTTCCGGCACTTCCTCGGCAAGATCTTTCACCTGTTCTTCCACTTTCGGTGGCCAGGTGTGCGGAATATCGTGGGTACGCAGGGCGATATCCACCGCCAGCCCGGTTCCCATGTTATCACCGAGGATCTCGACGATCTTACCGACCGCCTTCGTGCGGCGCGTGGCGCGTTGCGTCAGCTCAACCACCACCACAAAGCCCATGCGGGCGCCGTTAATTTCTTCTTTCGGGATCAGAATATCGAAGCTCAGACGACTGTCATCCGGCACCACGAACCCGACACCGGCATCGACAAAATAGCGGCCGACAATTTGCCCGGTACGCGGTTCCAGCACGCGTACAATACGCCCTTCACGCCGTCCTTTACGATCCGCGCCCAGCGGCTGTGCCAGCACGACATCGCCGTGAATCGCCCGTTTCATCTCTTCAGCCGACAGGTAAAGATCGTCCTTGCGGCCTTCCACACGCAAGAAACCGAAGCCATCGCGGTGACCGATAACCGTCCCACGCAGCAGATCGAGTTTTTCCGGCAACGCATAACACTGGCGGCGGGTAAAAATCAGCTGACCGTCGCGCTCCATCGCGCGCAGGCGGCGACGCAGCGCTTCGAGGGGTTCTTCTCCGGTTAATTGCAGGTCAGCGGCTAATTCTTCCCGGCTAATCGGGGTATCGCGCTTGGCGATATGCGCCAAAATATATTCACGGCTGGGGATGGGGGATTCGTATTTTTCTGCTTCTCGTTCCAGGAATGGATCTTGTGACATTGCGGTTCCTCCGTTGTCATCAGCAGGAGGCTGAACAAAATTCATTCAACCAACAATAATTTATAAAGCGGTGGGTTTTCTTTGACCATATCAGCCAGCGTGTATTGATCCAGCTCTTGCAGGAAATTTTGTACCGCCTGTTGCAGCACCTGCTTCAAACGGCAGGCTGGCGTAATGTGGCAAAACTCGTGGCTACAGTTAACCAGCGTGAGCGGCTCTAATTCGCGCACGACATCGCCAATTCGAATGGTTTCAGCTGGTTTCCCAAGACGGATACCGCCATTCTTGCCGCGCACGGCCATCACCAACCCAGCGCGACTAAGTTGATTGATAATTTTGACCATATGATTACGAGACACGCCATACACTTCCGTTACCTCAGAAATGCTGGTCATTTTCCCGTCCGGCAGCGACGCCATATAAATCAGCGCCCGCAAGCCATAATCCGTGAAACTTGTTAACTGCACATAAACCTCGGATACCTCTGGGTATCATTGACTGGCGTGTTAAGTACGCCCCTGAAAAACCAACGCTATTGACAGATAATAAACCAGGCGTAAACGCTACGGCTAATTATTTATACCCTTATGTGTTAAGAGAAACCCGCGTTGCAAGAAACCGCCAGGCTACGCCCTTCCCCCACATCCTCTTTCTTAGGCCAGCCATATCTTTTTAATTTTATCTCACCGCAACACAGATAACGTATTCTCTTCTGTTGGACACACCATATCCATTGATGACTGGGCTATCCCCCACGAAAGGCGGCGTAAGGAAAAGGACACCATGAGGTTGAAAAATATTTCTATTCGTACCGGCTTATTAACACTATTGCTGTTAACTACCCTGTTGCTGCTTATGGTTAGCGGCATGGGCGTGGTTGCCATTAAGAAAGACAGGGAAACGCTGACAGCACAAAATCAGATTCAGGGGATTGAGCTGGGCAACCTGATGAGCGGCTATAACCAAACGCTCAGCGCGCGCGCGTCGGCAACACTCGCCGTCAGGAAAATCGAAATCGGCCTGCTGGATGACGGGGCAAAGGAAACCGGGGTCGTAGAGAAACACCTCAGCCAGTCGCAGGAAGACATTGACCGCGTGATCAAATCAGCCAATGCCGATCCCAAACAGCAAGCGCTCGCGCAGGACGTGTTAAAAACCTATCAGGCCTATTTTCAACAGGGCATGACCCCGATGCTAAGCGCGCTGCAAAAACAGTATACCGATGAATATTATGAGGTTCTGGAAAAACAGCTCGGCCCGCTGAGTGAAGCCTTTGATTTATCGATCCAAAACTTTCGTCAGTACGCGCAGCAGCTGTCCGAACAGGGTCTGGCACAGTCCGAACGTAATGAGAGCATGATGCTGCTGCTCATTGCCATCGCCTGCCTGCTGTCTGTCACGCTGGTTGCATTAGCCTGGATCGCACTGCGACACATGCTGCTCAAACCGCTGGATTATGCCATTGAGCAATTGGAGCAGGTTGCCGCCGGTAACTTAACCCGCCGCCTGATTCAAGGCGGAGACAACGAACTGGGTAGACTCAACGATGCCATCGGCCGCATGCAGGGTGCGCTGCTGGAATCGGTGAGCCAGGTGCGTGATGCCAGCACCCAAATCGATCTCGGCAGCCGCGAGCTCTTTGAAGAGAACGCCCAGCTTGCGCAACGCACCGAAGAATCCGTTGCCGCACTGGAACAGACGGCAGCAAGCATGGAACAGCTAAGCGCTACGGTGAAACTCAATGCCGACCATGCTGAACTCGCGCACCAGCTCGCCAACAACGTCTCGAACACCAGCAGCCGCAGCAACGAGTCCGTCTGTTACGTGATTGAGAAAATGCAGGAGATCGCCGTCAGCGCCAAGCGCATCAATGACATCCTCAGCGTCATTGACGGGATCGCATTCCAGACCAACATTCTGGCGCTGAATGCCTCCGTTGAATCCGCTCGCGCAGGCGAACAAGGCAGAGGCTTTGCCGTCGTCGCCGGAGAGGTACGCAATCTGGCGCAGCATAGCTCGCAGGCCGCAAAAGAGATCCGTTCGCTGATTCTGGATTCCCAGACGCGCGTGTCCGAAGGGCTTGAGTTGGCTTCTAAAGCGGGTGAAACCATGGATGAAGTGACCGACGAAATCATTCGTATTACGCAACTGATGCGAGATATCTCCACCGCCACGCAAGAGCAGCATCGAGGTATCGAACAGGTTAACGTCGCTTTCACGCAAATCGACAAGGTTGCTCAGCACAATGCACAGCTCGTCAAAGCCTCATCCGCCACCACGCAGTCCTTGGAGCAGCAGTCTCAACAGCTCATGCGTTCGATGGCGCTGTTTCAGGTAGAACCTCACCTTTCCTAATCTACGGGTACATTACATCGCCTGTGGTCGGCCTCCGCGCTGACTACAGGCATCCTCCCGCTAATCCCCTATTGACTCCATCCTCTTTAAAAACCGAATAAATAATCAAACAAGGCTGGAACCCTCTTCACGCTTAGCGCACTTATTTTATAAGTATACTTTCAGATAATTTGAGTATTATTTTTTTACCGCTATTCTCTGTTTTTATACATAAGCGTATAAATAAGGTTTCAGCGTAAAAGCGGCCAACGTAATTGCCTCAACGCATTGAATAAAAAGACAATGAGAAACATTCCTTATTGGTGATATTCGCCGTACGTTTCAGGCTATTAATTACATTCTGACACAATGATTATTAACTTAATTAATAGCACGCTATTTTATTAATTCGTTCCATTGATTCTCGCGCACAAAAAAGGGACAGCCAATTACCCGATAACATCACAGACGGCATCATGATAAAGCGGGCGCCTCTGACAATAGCGAATCAAGGATAAAGAAAGAATATAGGCAAATATAAACATGAATAATCAGTCAGTTGATGTTGATTTGATTACCAGGTTTGACAATGAAGCCAAACTGCACGCGTTCAATTCCGTTTATGCCATCGCCGAATTCGACCTGGCAGGGAAACTGATTGAAGCCAATCCTCTTTTTTGCAAAATGCTGGGCTACAAAAAAGAAGACATTATTCAGAAGAACCACACGCTTTTTATGCCAGAAGCACAGCGCCAAAAACACGATCATTTCTGGCACGATGTGATTAAAGGGAATATTAATGCAGGGGAATTCCAACGGAAAACCCAAAAAGGTGACATCATTTGGCTCCACGCCGCGTATACGCCCATTATTGATCATTCAGGCCGTCGCATTGGCGTAATCAAGCTGGCTCTCGATATTACTCAGGAAAAGCGTTTGATGTCGGAGCATCGGGCACAGTTGGACGCGATTGAAAATTCGCAAGGCGTGATCGAGTTTGATAAAGACGGCTACATCACCCACGTCAATAAACACTACCTGATGCTGACGGGCTACGAAGAAAAAGAAATTCTCGGCCTGCACCACAAGTCACTCTGCGATCCTCTTTATACCGAACAAGCCGACTATCAAACCTTCTGGGAGACCCTACACCGCGGTCATCCTATCAGCGGGCGCTTTCATCGACTGGGCAAAGACAGTCATTCATTCTGGATACAGGCAACCTACAGCCCGGTCATGGATAGTGACGGCAATGTGCGAAAAATCATTAAATACGCTCACAACATCACGCAGAATGTCGAAATCGAAAAAAAAGCCCACCAGCAAGGCATCATTCTCGATATCCTGCTATCCGTTCACGACAGCTTTCTGCTCGACCATAATCTGCCCTCCGCCTGCGATAAAGTCTTTGAACGGCTGCTTGATATCACCAACAGCACCTTCGGCTTCATTGCCACGTTGCAGGAAGACGAAGACGGTCAGTCGCTCTACCTTCCTGCAATATCCAATCTTGCCTGGGATGAAGAGACGCTGGCCTGGTACAGAAACCAGCGCAGAACCCACGGCGGCCTGACGCTCCGCAAACTGGATAATCTGTTTGGTCACGTGGTGACCCACAACACGGTGGTGTGTACCAATAACCTGCTGAGACAAAAGGCTGGCCGGGACCTCCCGCCTATCCATCCCGCACTCTATTCCCTCTTGGGGATCCCTATCACCCACAACGGCAAAGCGATCGGAATGATCGCACTGGCTAACCGTCGGGAAGGTTATGATCAAACGATGATCGAACTACTGGCTCCGCTGGTGAAAACGCTCGGCATCATCATTCACGCCCGCTCACGGGAAGATGAGCGAGCACAGATAGAGGCCTCCCTGCGTTTTCACGCGGGGCATGATTTTCTTACCGGCCTACCCAATCGCAGCAGTTTCTTCGAGCAAGCCAACGCCTTTTTTCTGCACAAGCAGCAAAATCAGCAGACGGATAAAAGCTGCCTGGCGATTATTGATATCGATTTATTCAAAAACATTAACGATCAATACGGTCATCTGGCTGGCGATGCCGTCCTCAAAGAGCTGGCGATGCTCATGCGCATGTCGCTGCGTCAGGAAGATCTGGTCGCCCGCCTCGGCGGTGAGGAGTTCATCATCCTGTTAAAAGATGTCTCTTACCAAACAGCGGCGGTAACGATTGAGCGTATTCGTAAAGCAATTGAGCAGCATACGCTGGAATACGATCGCCAGACTCTGCATTTCACGATCAGCGCAGGCATTGCTGCTTACCGCTCCGATCTTGCTTCCGTTGAGGACTGGATTCAGTTAGCCGATGCAAACCTCTATGCGGCTAAACGGCAAGGACGCAACTGTGTGAAATAAGCCCATCCCGACAGCGCTGCTGGTAGCTTTGCTCGAACGTTTGCATTCCCGCAGCCGTTCCCGTTTGAATCAGGCCGGGAAGCTGATGCGTTTTCCCTTCCCGAATCAGGTTGCCGACTGCCGCTGTCGCCGTCAGCACTTCATAAAGTGCAATGCGACCGCCTTGCACTGCGGGCAACAGTCTTTGCGTCACCACAGCCTGCAAGCAGGTGGCGAGCTGGCTGCGAACATAGGCTTTCTCTTCGCCGGGAAAGACGTCAATCAGACGATCAACCGCCTGCGATGCGCTGCGCGTATGCAGCGTGGATAGCACCAGATGACCGGTTTCCGCCGCCGTCAGCGCCAGCCGAATCGTCTCCGTATCGCGCAATTCCCCCAGCAGAATCACATCGGGATCTTCCCGCAAGGCGGCCCGTAGCGCCTGTGCAAAAGACGCGCTGTGCGCACCGATCTCTCGCTGTTGAATCAGGCAGCGTCGGCTGGCATGGATAAACTCGATCGGATCCTCCAGCGTAATCACATGACGATCGCTGCTATCGTTTAACGCCCCGATCATTGCCGCCAGCGTCGTGGATTTGCCGCTCCCCGTCGCACCAGTAATCAGGATCAGGCCGTTCGGTTTCTCCAGCAGCGTCGACAGAACGGGTGGCGCCTGTAGCCCCGCCAATGAAGGTTGAGCGGACGGGATAATACGCAGTGCCGCAGATAGCCCTTCCCGCTGGCGAAACACATTGACTCGCAGACGTTGACCGTCGGGCAGCATTAACGCGCCGTCCACCTGACCAGACTGTCGCAGTTGCTCTCTCTGTGCCGGTTCGAGCCAGGCATCGCACCATTGTGCCACCTGCTCCGGCGTTAAACGTGGTAAGGTATTTTCAGGCTGTAGCCGCCCATCCACGCGTAGCACCGGGGGGTGACCGCTACAAAGGTGCAGATCCGAGGCATTATGTTTTACACTACGCACCATCCACTCATCCAACTCCATAGATAACCTCCTGAACAACCATGACGACAATCCAGCAGAATCTACAGGACATCCGGCAGCAAATCGCCACCGCCGCTGCGCATTGCGCACGAGCACCAGAAGACATTACGCTACTTGCAGTCAGTAAAACCAAACCTGTGAGCGCGATCGAAGAAGCCATCGCGGCAGGGCAACGGGCGTTTGGCGAGAACTACGTTCAGGAAGGCGTGGAGAAGATTCATTATTTCCAGGAAAACCACTCGGATACGCCGCTGGAATGGCACTTTATCGGCCCGTTACAGTCAAACAAAAGTCGGCTGGTAGCCGAGAATTTCGACTGGTTTCATACCGTAGATCGTCTGCGCATCGCGCAGCGTCTGAGTGAGCAACGTCCGGCCACGTTGCCACCGTTAAATGTTCTGCTGCAGATTAATATCAGCGGCGAACCGAGTAAATCCGGCATTATGGTCGATGAGCTGGCGGAGCTCGCTGCCAGCGTCGCCGCGCAGCCCAACCTGCGCCTGCGTGGCCTGATGGCGATCCCGGCACCGGAAACCGATTATGAACAGCAGTTGGTCGTTTTCAAACAAATGGCAGCACTGTTCCAAACGTTGTCCGTAACTTATCCGCATATTGATACACTCTCTATGGGGATGACGGACGACATGCGCGCGGCGATTACCGCGGGCAGTACGCTGGTGCGTATTGGCACGGCAATCTTTGGCGCGCGTGACTACGCAGCAAAAAGCGCATAACGATACAGTCAGCCAAAAGCGCATAAACCGCAGAGGCACGCCCTGAACGGCACGTCATCTTTGACAAACAGGTGAGCAACGAGGATGCAGATGCAGCAACGTAAAATAGCGTTTATTGGTGCCGGAAACATGGCACAGGCCATTATCGCCGGATTAGTCAACGGCGGTTACCCCGCTCAACACATCAGCGTCTGCGCGCCTTCGGGCAAGAATCGCGATGCGCTGGCTGCACAATACGGCGTGATCAGCAGCGCGGACAATATCCGTTGCGCGCAGGAAGCGGATGTCATTGTGCTGGCCGTCAAACCGCAAATGATGGCGACAGTTTGCGAACCGTTGCATGAACACGTCAACTTCACGGGTAAACTGGTACTCTCGATTGCGGCAGGCATCAGCATTGCACGTTTCCAGGCGCTGCTGGGAGAACCGCTGAATATCGTACGGATTATGCCAAATACGCCGTCTCTGGTCGGAAAAGGCATGAGTGGGATGTACGCCCCTGCCTCCGTCAGTCAGGCGGATAAAGACTTCACCGCACAACTGATGCAGAGCGTCGGTAAAATTTGCTGGGTGGATAGCGAATCAGGCATTAACGGCGTGATCGCCGCAGCGGGCAGCGCACCAGCCTATTTCTTCCTGTTTATGGAAGCCATGCAGCAGGAAGCCATCCGTCAGGGGTTCAGCCAGGAAACGGCTCGCCTGTTGGTGCAGCAGGCCGCGTCGGGCGCCGCTGCGCTGGTTGAAGCCAACCCCGATACGGCGCTGTCAACGCTGCGGGAAAATGTCACCTCCAAGGGCGGCACCACGGCAGAAGCCCTACGAGTCTTTAACGAACAGCAGTTGACGCAAACCGTGGCTGAGGCCATGCAGGCGGCCATTGCTCGCGCACAGGAAATGGAAACGCTGTTTTAACCAAAGCGGATTCCCCGATTCTTTATCTTATAAGGAAAAGACGTACTTATGCTCACCCTGACTTTTCTGGTCAAAACGCTGGTCGACCTCTATGTAATGGTCCTGTTGCTACGCATCTGGATGCAGTGGTCACGCAGCGATTTCTATAACCCGCTGTCGCAGTTTGTCGTCAAAATCACCCAGCCGATTGTCGGGCCGCTGCGCCGCATTTTGCCGTCGTTAGGGCCGATTGACAGCGCTTCGCTGCTGCTGGCCTTTATTCTCACGACGATCAAATACCCGTTACTGCTGTTGATTCAGGTTGGCGCGATTTCCCTCAGCCCCATGAACCTGCTGGTCGGGCTCATTTCGCTGATTAAATCCGCGGGCTATCTGGTCTTCTGGGTCATCATTATCCGTTCCATCATGAGCTGGGTCAGTCAGGGCCGTAGCCCTATTGAGTATCTGCTGCATCAGTTAACTGAACCGCTAATGGCACCGCTCCGTCGCATTATTCCGGTCATGGGCGGCATTGATTTCTCTGCGATGGCCGTCATTCTGATTCTGTATATGCTCAACTATCTGGGCATGGACCTGTTCCCGGGGCTGTGGTTTCTGCTGTGAGTGCGATTACCCGCCACGGCGATGCGCTGGTGATTCGGCTGTATATTCAGCCGAAAGCCAGCCGGGATCAGATCGTGGGTTTGCATGGCGACGAACTGAAAGTCGCCATTACCGCACCGCCGGTTGATGGGCAGGCTAATGCCCATCTGACCAAATTTCTCGCCAAACAGTTTCGGGTCGCCAAGAGTCTGGTCGTGATTGAAAAAGGCGAACTCGGGCGGCATAAACAGATTAGAATTACCCATCCGCAACACATCCCGGCTGACGTCGCGGACTTCATTGAATAAACACGCAGGACAAGACGATGCAAAAAGTGGTTTTGGCTACCGGAAACCCCGGTAAAGTGCGCGAGCTCGCCAGCTTGCTGGCCGATTTCGGTCTGGATATTGTGGCGCAGACCGAACTGGGCGTGGATTCCGCCGAAGAAACCGGCCTGACCTTCATCGAAAACGCCATCCTGAAAGCACGTCATGCGGCGCACATCACAGGGCTACCGGCGATTGCCGATGATTCGGGTCTGGCTGTCGATGCGCTGGGCGGCGCGCCGGGCATTTACTCGGCACGCTACGCGGGCGCAGATGCCAGCGACCAGCAAAATCTGGACAAGCTGCTGCTGACACTAAAAGACGTACCGGATGAACAGCGCCGCGCCAGCTTCCACTGCGTTCTGGTGTATCTGCGCCATGCGGAAGACCCAACGCCGATTGTCTGCCACGGTAGCTGGCAGGGTGTGCTGACGCATGAAGCGGCAGGCAGCGGCGGCTTCGGCTATGACCCGATCTTCTTCGTGCCGGAGTTGGGTAAAACAGCAGCAGAACTGACGCGTGAAGAGAAGAACGCGCAGTCTCACCGCGGTCAGGCGCTGCGCCTGCTGCTGGATGCGCTACGCAATGCTTAAGCTTCCCCCGCTCAGCCTGTACATCCATATTCCGTGGTGCGTACAGAAATGTCCGTACTGCGATTTCAACTCTCACGCGCTGAAAGGCGACGTACCGCATCAGGAATATGTCGATCACCTGCTGGCGGATCTGGACGCCGATTTGCCGTTAGCGAGCGGTCGTGCGCTGCACTCGATCTTCATCGGTGGCGGCACGCCCAGCCTGCTGAGCGCGGAAGCGATGCAGGCACTGCTCGACGGCGTTCGCGCGCGCATTCCGCTAACGCCGGATGCCGAAATTACGATGGAAGCCAATCCCGGAACGGTTGAAGCCGATCGTTTCAGCGGCTATCAGAAAGCGGGGATTAACCGTATCTCCATCGGCGTGCAGAGTTTCGATCCGCAAAAGCTGACGCGCTTAGGGCGTATTCACGGCCCGGACGAAGCCAAGCGCGCAGCGCATCTGGCGGCCGGTCTGGGGTTACGCAGCTTTAATCTGGACCTGATGCACGGCCTACCGGATCAATCGCTGGACGAGGCGCTGGACGACCTGCGTCAGGCCATTGCGCTCAATCCACCGCATCTGTCCTGGTATCAGCTCACCATCGAACCCAATACGCTGTTTAGCTCGCGTCCGCCGACGCTGCCGGACGACGACGCGCTGTGGGACATCTACGAGCAGGGCCACGCGCTACTGAGCGCCGCGGGTTACCAGCAATATGAAACCTCCGCCTACGCCAAACCGGGCTATCAGTGTCAGCACAACCTGAACTACTGGCGCTTCGGTGACTATTTGGGAATTGGCTGCGGGGCACATGGCAAGCTGACCTTCAGCGACGGCCGTATTCTGCGCACGGTCAAAGTCCGTCATCCGCGCGGTTATATGCAGGGCACGTATCTGGATAAACTGCACAACGTTGCTAACGACGATCGGCCTTTTGAGTTCTTCATGAACCGCTTTCGCCTGCTGGAAGCTGCTCCGCGCGCGGATTTCACGGCGTATACCGGTTTGGAAGAACACAGCATCCGCCCGCAGTTGGATCAGGCGCTAGCGCAAGGCTACCTGACGGAAACCGCCACGCACTGGCAAATCACCGAACACGGCAAACTATTTCTGAATTCCCTGCTGGAGCTGTTTCTGGCGGAAGAAGAGTAATCATTCGGTAGGCAGGTTTTCTCTGGTAAACCTGCCCATTGCTTCCCACCTTATCTCTCCTTTTTTACCTCTACGGCTTGCTGCATTTTAATCAGGAAAGGGCTGAAGCCTATCTGGAAGCCATCGATCACGCGTTTACCGCTATCAGGCATAACAAGAGAGGGACCGAACGTAAAGAGCTTAGGCCAGATTTGTACTCATTTCCCGTCGCCAGACATACGCTATTTTTCTGTACGAAACAGACAGCGTCCTTGTTGTGCGAAGCCTTCATCAGTCGCAGGAAGAACACAATCAAATATGAGAGGCTGTAATGAGCAAAAGCGGCCGTCAGGTTTCATGTTAGCATTCTGTAGGACGACGCTCGGGTATACTGATGTTATGACTGTTTAGTTTTTTAGGGAAGAACATGAAAGGCGATATTTTCAAATCGGCCAGGATTCGGCTTTGCGCACCGAGAGCCGACGATATAAAAGAAGTTTCCGCATGGTATGAAGATACTTTTTATTTGCGCAGTGTTGATACAGAACCTGCATATCCACTGTCAGCAGAAAAAATTGAAAAAGAAATACAAGGCGCAGGAGATGCGTTTTATTTTCATATAAGGGCTCTGGATGATGACAGGCTGATAGGCTTTGCCACGTTACATAGTCTTGAGTGGAATAATCAGCTCGCCAGTCTTGCCATCGGCATCGGTAATGAGAAGGACCGAGGACAGGGATTTGGCGACGAAGCCCTGAAGCTCATAATCCATTACGCTTTTATGGAGCTAAATTTATTCCGGCTGAATCTGGAGGTCATTGCTTATAACAGCAACGCAATTAACCTCTATCTCAGAAATGGTTTCATAAAAGAAGGTGTTATCAGAAAGGCAGTCTATCGCGATAATCAGCGCCACGATCGCATAGCGATGGGCATCCTGCGCCCTGACTGGCTCAAAGAAAATTACGGTGAAGATGGATGCGAACGCTGATAGGTGCAACATTTTTTATTCTTGACTAGCTTCTTGCATGCACGGTGATTGTGAAATGTTCGTTTCTGGCACAGAGCCGCCTGTCAGATCAGACCTGAACTAATATCCATAAGCAGCAACATAATCTCAAACAATATCAGTTGTTTCAGGGCTATCAAGGATTGAATTTTTACCTGCGGTTATGCCACAGTAGAAATCTATCGCATTCTGTTTATAGCCCTGTTTATCAACAACCTGCGGGTAATGATGATGAAACGTATAACAACAATCGTAGTGGCGCTGCTGGTCACAGCAGTATTGAGTGGCTGTAACACCACGCGCGGCTTTGGCCAAGATGTGCAAAAGCTCGGTAGCACAATTTCCCACGCCGCCAGCTAGTTCACCGTCAGAAAGCAAAAAACCGGCCATACGTTAGCGTTAGCCGGTTTTTTTAGCGGTAGCACCTATTCCTTCCGATGCGTACTCAATCCCCCCTCAGAACGCCGACAACATATCAATATGCGGAATGCCGTCTTCGTCGTATTCCTCGCCGGTCGCCACAAAACCAAATGCGCCGTAGAACGATTGCAGGTGAGCCTGCGCGGACAGGAAAAGATGCTTTTGCGGCCAGTGCCGTGCGCAGGCGATCAGCGTGTGTTCCATCAACTGGTGCCCCAGATGTTGCCCGCGGGCATGCGGCGCAACAATCACACGCCCAATCGTCACCACATCGTTGTTCGGATGGGGCGCGAGCAGGCGGGCGCATGCGGCCAGCTTGCCGTCACGGTACGCCGTAATATGGCGATTGCCTTCCACCAGATCGCGGCCATCAATATCCAAATAGGGGCAGGTTTGCTCAACCACGAAGACCTGATTGCGCAGCGCCAATATGTCATGCAGTGAATACACGTTAAGATCTGCTACATCCCAGTCATGCCATATCAGACTCATTTTCACCCTTCCTATTCTGCATCAGCGGAGCGCGCACGGCGCTTAGCCAGAATCAACCATGCCCACAGTAGCGCAATCGCCAGCGCAAACAAGGCGCCAAAGCCGATCCCAATGGCGATAACCGACACGCCCAGTTTCACCACCAGAGAATAGAGCCCAAGCATTAACAGCATAGCGCCGTTCTCACCCAAATTCTGTACGGCGATCGCATTCCCCGCACCGACGCTGGCCTTCCCTCGCTCCTGCAACAGCGCATTCAGCGGGACAATGAAGAACCCGCCAAGTGCCCCCAGCAAAATCAGCAGGGAGTAGGCACTCATGAGGTTATGCTGAAGCGTGAAAATCACTACCACCACGCCGATGAGGAAGCCCGCAGGCAGGCAGCGCCGCACGCTATCGAGCGTTACCAGTTTCGCCGCCGCACCGGCTCCCACCACGATGCCCACGGCGACCATCGCGTTAAGCAACGTCGGCGTCGCATTGTCGGTAATCCCGAGCGCATGCGGCACCCACAGCACCAGCAGAAAGCGCAGCGTCACGCCTGCGCCCCAGAACATACTGGTGCCAACCAGCGAAAGCCGGGCGTCGCCATCGCGCCACAGCACCCGACAGGCGGAAAAGAAGCTGCTCGCCATCTGCACCGGATGCCACGGCTGTCCCGGCCGTGCCGCGTTGAGGCGAGGAATCAGCATATTCGCCCCCAGCGCCACGCCGTAAGCCACCGCACAAATCGACAGCGCCCCGTAAATGTTCCAGTCCGCCAGCACGCCGCCTGCGACGGAACCGGTCAGAATCGCCGCAATGGTCGAGGCTTCCATCAGACCATTCGCTTTGACCAACTGGTCGCCGCGCGTGATCTCACCCAAAATGCCGTACTTCGCCGGTGAGTAAGCCGCAGCGCCAACCCCTACCAGCGTGTACCCCAGAAACGGATTCCCGCCGATGCAAATCAGCAGCGCGCCCGCCAACTTCAGGGTATTGGCGAACATCATCACCTGCCCTTTGGAGAAGCTGTCCGCAATTTGTCCAACAAACGGTGCCAGAATGATGTAGGCGGCGACAAACCCCATCTGCAAAAACGGCTGGCTCCAGTCGGGATACACCAACTGTTTAATCAGCGCTAACGTGGCAAACAACAGCGCATTGTCGCCAAACGCAGAGAAGAACTGCGCGATAATTACCGCGTTCATACTGCGCGACAGCAAAGGCGTCGCGGGTTCAGTCTGTTGACTCATGCGCTCTGCTCCGATGCGTTAGTAACAGGCTCTTCGGCCATATGGCGCAGCGTGACAAAGTCAGGCTTGCCGCTGCCGAGTAGCGGTAAGGCTTTCACATAGCGAATATCACGCGGCACGGCCAGTTCCGGCACGCCGCTACTGCGAGCCTGTGCAAGCAGCACGTCACGGGTAATCTGGCTGTCTGTCGTAAACAGCACCAGCGCCTCGCCTTTGCTGCTGTCGCTTTTCGCACTGGCGGCATGCTGCGCTTCCGGCGACACTTTAACCGCCAGCTGTTCCACACTTTCGAGCGAAACCATCTCCCCTGCCAATTTGGCAAAGCGCTTCACGCGGCCGATGATGGTGCAGAATCCTTTTTCGTCCAGTTCGACGATATCACCTGTGTCATACCAGCCCTGCTGCAATTCGCCCTGTGCATTTTCTGCCGCTGGCACTTCGAGCACGCCGGGGTTTTCCACCCGCAGATAGCCTTTCATGATATTCGGCCCACGCAGTTGCAGACGACCACCGCGCGTAATGCCCGGAACCGTAATCAAGCGCGATTCGATTTCCGGCAGCAGCAGGCCAACAGAATGGATTTTCGTCGCCATCGGCACGTTGATCGCCACCACCGGCGCACACTCGGTCACACCGTACCCTTCCAGAATGCGGATACCAAATTTGTCCTGCCAGACCTGACGCGTGGTTTCAGACAGCTTCTCTGCCCCGGCCACCACATAGCGCAAACGAGCAAAATCATACGGATGGGCAAAGCGTGCGTAGTTGCCTAAAAACGTAGACGTGCCAAACAGCACGGTACAGTTCTGGTCGTAAACCAGCTCCGGCACAATGCGATAGTGCAACGGGCTAGGATAAAGAAATACGCGAGCGCCCGTCATCAGCGGCGTTAACAGCCCCACCGTCAGGCCGAACGCATGGAACAACGGCAGCGCAGACATAAAGCGGTCGCGCGGCGTGAAATCCGCTACCGTACGAATCTGCTCGACGTTCGCCAGCAGACTGTCATGGGAATGCACGACGCCTTTCGGGTTCCCCTCGGAACCGGAGGTAAACAGCACGATAGCCGCATCATCGGGTTTCTGCGGCAGCATCGCGCGGGCAGGAAACAGCAGATGAAACAGGATCCACAGCTTATCCGCCAGCGTCACGGTGTCTTTCAAATCTTCCAGATAGACCCAGTTGGCTTCGCTGACCAGCTTCGGCAGATCCGTCAGCTTGCCCTTTTCAAGAAACTGGCGAGACGTGACGATGGTTTTGATGCCCGCCGCTTTCATCGCGCTTTGTAACCCTTTTGCGCCAGCGGTGTAGTTCAGCATGGCAGGAACGCGGTTACGCAGCGATGCGCCCAGGATGGATGCGGCAGTAATGGTCGCGTTGGGCAACAGCATACCGACATGTTCATCCGCACGGGTGAAGCGCTGCAAAATGCGCGACACGCCCAGCGATTTTTTTAATAAGCTCTGATAGCTGTCTTCGTTGAAGGAGATATCGGCGATGCTCGGGGAACGCCGTCCGTAACGGGTTCTCGCTGCCAGAAAAGCTTGATACAACGTGTGTTGCGGGCGCGTTTCCATCCGCGCCTTCATCATAATCTGGTGCAAATGTTCACCGGCCAGCGCACGACGCGTTCTGGCGCTGCTGGCTTCCGGCATGGGCAGCGTCGTAGGGGGCAAGTACGTGATCGTAATCTGCGGGAAGCAGCGGCGTTTAAACACACCCGCCAATCGGCCAAACGGCGTGAACTCGGCGCCATCAATGCGCACGGGGATGATCGTTGCCCCGGATTTCGCCGCGACAAACGCCGCGCCGCTGTAAATCTTCATCAACGATCCGGTGACGCTGATGCGCCCTTCAGGGAAAACTACGACGGGCTGGCCGCGCTCGATCACTTTGATCAACCCTTTGATCGCCAGAGGCTTGGTGGGATCTAGCGGCACAAAGTCGATATACGGCTTCAGCCAGCGCATAAACCAGCGATCGGAAATGGAGGAGTACACCGCAAAGACGGGTTTTATCGGTAAGAATAACGCCAGCAAGACACCATCAAGGAAAGAGACGTGATTGGGGGTGATGAGCAATTTGGCTTGCTGAAACTGGCTGCTGTCGCCCTCGATCCGGATGCGGTACAGACGCTGGAACACCCAACGTAACAGGGTATGAATCATGCCTTCTCCCAATAGACAGATAAACGGGCGGCTTGCCGAAGCGCAAAACCACCGGGCGATACGTCAAAATACTACATACATATCATACTTCAAGTGATGGGTACGTGGCTGAACGTGAAGATTGCCGTCGGCACAGCATTCGCATAGCATGAAAATCACTGGAGATAACGAAAACGGGAAATTCAGGCAAAAAAAAACCTACGCATCCGCGTAGGTTGGTGTAATCAAATGGTTTCAATGTACAGAGCACATTGATATATCACCAATCAATACCTCTGGGACTTGTTACTCTAAGGATCGCCACTTATCTTCACCAGCGATGAATCGAAAGAGTTATTCTATAAGTGCAACCAACTGTAAAATTCTAGCGAATCATGTAAGGCAACCCACGTTTCACCGCACTTTCGCCAGATAAATACCGCAATTTTCCCCGAAAGGTTCCTTTTCCCTCCGATGCCCGTTTTTCTCCATTTTACCGCTCGATCACATTTCCCGACTTTTTATGGGTAAATGACCCTTCAAATACAGGGGCATTAGTCCACTTTTTCAGCAGAATCAATCGGAAAGTGAGGAGTAGGATCGCGGAGTCTGCATGGGGCAGACATTGAATTTAACCAGGTGTGTGTAACGAATAATGAAGAACTACAAAATAGGTACCCGACTGGCCGGCGGCTTTGGCCTGCTTATTGCGCTTTCGCTGGCTATGCTGACCAGCGGCATTTATCAACTTAACCAGGTGTCCAGCAGTACGAAACAGATGATGCAAGAACCGCTGCGCAAGGAGCGGCTGGCATCGGACTGGCATGCTACGCTCGTCGCTGGCGTCCAGCGCAGTATGGCGGTTGCCCGCAGTAATGACGACTCGCTGGTTGAGCTATTTGCCGCAGAGAATACCCGCGCCAGTAAAGAAAGCGGTAAACGACAGGAGGACTTTGCCAGCCTGATCTCTACGCCAGAAGAAAAAGCGTTATTCGATAAAGTTGGCGAATATCGTCAGTCCTACATTAAAAAGCGCGATGCGATTATCACGGAAAAAGGGGCGGGCAATTTCGATCGCGCCAGAGCGCTCTTCGACAACGAGTTCGTTCCGGCTTCCAACGGCTATTTGGCCAGCGTGGAAGCGCTGCGTGACCATCAGCGCGCCAGCATCGACCAAATGGGACAAGACATCAACACCGGCGCCAGCCGTGGCGATCTCATCCTCGCCGTCACGGGCGCGCTGAGCGCCATCATCGGCGTCCTGATCGCCTGGGTGCTCACTCGCAGCATCGTGCAACCACTCGCGCGGGCAGTCCATGCGACACAGGCCGTCGCAGCGGGCGATCTGACACACAATGTGCAGCCAGAAGGACGCGATGAAGCCGCCCAACTGCTCCACGCCCTGCAAGACATGACGGTGCGTCTGCGTACTATTGTTGGCGAAGTTCGTCAGGGTTCCGAATCCATTGCCGGCGCGTCCTCACAGCTTGCCGCAGGCAACATCGACCTATCCAGCCGCACGGAAGAACAGGCCAGCGCGCTACAGGAAACCGCGGCCTCCATTGAGCAGTTAAGTTCAACGGTCAGACAGAATGCCGATAACGCGCGTCAGGCCAACCAATTGGCACAATCGACCACGCAGCAAGCGCAGTCGGGTGGACAACTGGTGACGGAAGTGGTGGAAACGATGGGCGCGATCGATTCCTCATCGAAGAAGATCGTCGATATCATCGGCGTTATCGACAGCATCGCGTTCCAGACCAACATTCTGGCGCTGAATGCCGCCGTAGAAGCCGCGCGGGCGGGTGAACAAGGTCGCGGTTTCGCCGTGGTCGCCAGTGAAGTGCGCAGTCTGGCACAGCGCAGCGCCTCTGCCGCTAAAGAGATCAAAGAGCTGATCGACCGTTCCGTTCAAACCGTGGAAGCGGGCAACCGGCTGGTGGTACAAGCGGGCGCGTCGATACAGGATATCGTCAACGGCGTGCGTAAGGTCAGCGATTTGGTTGGCGAGATTAGCTCTGCCAGCAATGAGCAGACGATGGGCATTGAGCAGGTGAATGTTGCAGTGAACCAGATGGAAGTGACGACTCAGCAGAATGCGTCGCTGGTGAATGAAGCCTCAGCCGCCACGCAGTCTCTGCAACAGCAGGCCGCGCAGCTGGCGGAGACGGTCAGCCAGTTCCGTCTGGGCAACAGCCATCAGATCGCCCGTACGCCAGTGGCAGCGCCCACGTTAGCCCTGCAACCCGCGCTGACCGCGCCGGGTAAGAACGCAGCCACAGCCGGTGAAGGTGACTGGACATCGTTCTGATGTCCGCGATGCTTCTCGGGTCTGCTTCATTTTTCTATGCAAACTCAGAGGCAGTTTGCATAAAAAAGACCACCTACAGCGGCTGGTGATACAGCCGCACGGTTTTATCCGGGTAATCCAACCCATCGCCGATGTAACGCCAGCCGTGTTTTTCGTAATAGCCGCTAAACGTGGCGTACAGATAGAGATCGTCAAAGCCCTGACGGCGGCAGAAGTCCAGTACGTGCTGTTGCAGCGCGATGCCCAGCCCTTTGTCACGCTGGCTTTCTTCCACATACAGCGATGCCAGCCAGGGAGTCAGATCCTGTCTGCTGATTAAATCACAGCGCCAGAGCCCCACCGTTCCGACTAAGCGCTCGCCTTCCAGCGCGATAAACGTCAGCGGCAGCGCCGCAGGGTTCAGGCTATTGCGTACCACGCTGGCAAAGAAGTCACGGCTGTTCTGGCTGCCGAATGCCTGCCATATCCAGTCAATCACCTGTTCCTGATGCTGGGGGTGATCCGCCAGATAAACAATGCTTACCCCTGAACTGTTCGCCATGATTACACCAACTTCCCCTGAAAAATCGGCACAGAATCAAACAAATAGCCGTCAAACTCCGGGGCATCGGCGTCAGAGATTTCCATCAGCGTATTTTTGACATTTTCGAGGTGCTGCCACATAGCCTGATAAGAACCGGACACATCACGACGCCGCAGCGCCGCCAGAATAGCCTGATGATCCGCCAGCCATTTCAGGCGATAACCCTGCGTCCCGACGTGGGTATAAAGCTGCTGCCAGAGCGCGTTATCATCACGGCACGCCCAGATATTGCTGACAGTTTCCAGCAGCATCTGATTTTGTGTCGCACCGGCAATTTGCAGGTGGAACAGGCGATCAAAATCGCCACGGTAATCTTTTCCGGCAATCGCCGCCTGCTCTTGCTCCAGCGTCTTACGCAGGTTTTCGATATCCGCCCGCGTTGCCATACGTGCCGCAAACGCGGCGATGTTGCTTTCCAGCAGTTGACGAGCCTGTAGCATTTCAAATGCGCCGATATGGTTTTTAGCGCCGTCTGCCGCCTCGTCTTCATCAGGAATGCGCAGGACATACACCCCAGATCCCTGGCGAATATCGACCGTGCCTTCCAGTTCAAGCATCAGTAGCGCTTCGCGCACTATCGTCCGGCTAACGCCATAGGTTTCCGCAATATTTCGTTCAGGAGGAAGGCGCGATCCAACGGGGTAATCCCCTGACTGAATCTTCTGACGCAAATCACAGCCGATTTCCTGATATTGCTTCTTCTCTTGCAGAACCACATCCTTCGCCACGCTTTCACCCTACCTGCACTGTCGCCCTGAGTGTGGACCGGACGTCAGGCCCACACCGAATGTACCCAGCCGCGTACTGACGCCGCGGTGGGGCATTAGTCTACCAAACTCAGCGCCTGATCCAGTACTTTTGCACCATTTAATGTGCCGTAGGCGACAGGGTCGATCACCGCGATAGGAATCTGGTAGCTGTCCGTCAGCTTTTTATTTTCGTTGAGCTTGAAGCGCACCTGCGGCCCCAGCAAAACGGCAATAATATCGCTGCTGAACTCCTGCAATTCATCCCGCAGATTTTGTTCGGGGATGGCGTAGATTTTCAGTTCCATCCCCCGGGTTTCCGCTTCTTTCTCCATCTTGGTGACCACCAGTGAGGTCGACATGCCTGCCGAGCAAGCCAGTACGATTCTTTTCATATTCCGTTCCTCATTTTGGTTATCTGCGCCTACTTCTCTTCATCATCCAGCGTTAATTCAAGCCGACGCGTGTCGTGTAGCTGGCGAAACCAGGCGGCAGACTTTTTCGGCCGCCGCTGCCGATCCTGTTCCAGATCGATTTCGATTAATCCGTAGCGATTTTTAAACGCGTTCATCGGCGAGACGTTGTCGGTAAAGGCCCACAGCATGTAGCCGCGGCAGTTTGCGCCCTCTTCCTTCGCCTTCAGCGTCCAGTAAAGGTGCTCAGCGATAAAGGCGATGCGGTAATCGTCCTGAATCACACCCTTATCGTCTTTAAAGCGCGCTTCGTTCTCAATACCGATGCCGTTTTCCGCCACAAACCACGGCGCATTGCCGTAGTCACGCTCCATGCGTTTCGCCATGTCGTAAATAATTTTGGGATTGATCTCCCAGCCGCGCGAGGTGTTCATACGACGTCCCGGCAGCTCAAAATGCTCGTAGTAATAGGCCGGATGGAACGGCGTCTCTTTGTTCCACTCACGGCTGGGCGCTTTGACCCGGTGCGGGTAATACAGGTTGATTCCTACTTCATCGACCGTGTTATCCCGAATGATCGCCAGCTCTTCTTCCGTGTAATCCCACTTCACCTGATGCTGTGCCAGCAGCGCCACCAGCTCCGCCGGATAGTCGCCTTTTAACGCCGGATCGAGAAAAACCCGGTTATAGAACAGATCGTAAAGGTGCGCGGCTTTCACATCGTGCGCGGCACGGGATCGTGGATACGTCACTTCGGGATTGAGGATCACACCGATCGAGCCGCCATCCCGGTGATAGCCTTTCTGCCGAAAGCGCTGCACCACTTTCGCCGTCGCCAGATTCTTATGGTGATTCCACTGCATCCACGTGTGCGTGTTCTGCTCATAAGGGTAGCGTAGCGCGTCCAGATAAACGCGCGTCTGCACCACAATCGGCTCATTGAAGGTAAACCAGCGCTTCACTTTTCCGGCATAGCGGGCGAACACCGCCTCAGCGTATAGCACAAACCACTCCACCACCTGCTTGGATGACCAGCCCTGATACTTCTCCAGCAGACAGGCGGGCAGTTCATAATGTTCAAGGCAGATCATCGGTTCGATCCCCTGCCGGTGCATCTCATCCAGCAGGTTATCGATATAGGCCGCGTATTCCTCATCCACCACGCCTTTCTCATAGTCCAGCATAAAGCGTGACCAGTTGATCGACGTACGATAGTGCGTCAGCCCAGCCAGTTTCATCAGCGCCACGTCTTCCCGATAGCGATTAAAGAAATCCGTCGCTTTTGCCGGGCCGTAGCCGTTATGCCAGACCTGACGATCCTGCTGGTACCAGAGATCCAGATAGGAATCCTGCCCCGCTTTCTTGCCGCTCCACCCTTCCGTTTGCCATGCCGATGCCGCCGCGCCCAGAATAAAATCAGGTGGAATAGTCAGTGCAACCTTACTCATGCGTTACCTCTCTTCTCGCCCCTTTCAGGCTTTTTCCGCTGCGACCTGTTTTTCCGCTTCCAACTGCGCCAGCTCGGCACGACGGGACGCGACTTTGACAAACGGCAGATAGATCAGCGTTGCCACCATGATGCACACGATCTGTGTAGCGACCGCCCCCATCGAACCCGCCGTCGACAGCCAGGCGTTAATGATCGGCGGCGTTGTCCACGGCACCATCACCACCGCTTTACCCGCGAACCCCATACTGGTGGCGAAATAACCAATCGTGCCCGTCACTAACGGTGTGATAATAAAGGGAATAGCCAGAATCGGGTTGAGCATAATCGGCATACCAAAAATCACCGGCTCATTAATATTGAACACGCTGGGGCCGAAAGAAATTTTGGCGATCTCTTTCATCTCTTTGCGTTTAGACGCGATCATCACCGCCAGCAGCAGGCCAATCGTCAGGCCGGAACCACCGATACTCATATACACATCCCAAAACGGCATGGTGATAATGTTCGGTATCTCCTGCCCTTGTTCGAACGCGGTCATGTTGACAGCAATCGCCCCCAGCAGTAGCGGTTCACGAATCGGTTTAATCATCTGGTTACCGTGGATGCCGATCACCCAGAACAGCTGTGCGACAAACATCAGCACCAGTAAACCGGGCAGGCTTTGCACCACAGATTCCAGCGGCTGCTGCACGACTTTATAAACGGCGTCATACAGATACATGCCCGTCACGCGCTGAAACACAAATCCAAAGGTGGCGATAGCGACAACCGTGATGATGGAAGGAAACAGCGCAGAAAAAGAGGCCGCAACGTTGGGCGGCACGCTGTCCGGCATTTTAATCTGCAGCCGATCGACATTTTGCAGCTTGGTATACATCTCGACAGACAGGATGGCGATAAACATCCCCAGAAACAGGCTCTTCGTATCGGAGAACTGTTTCGCCAGCACGTCTTTCACCACCATCATCTGCCCGTTGACGGCCATTTCGATCGTGGTTGGCGTCACGGCAATAAAGCAGATCACCGCCAGCAGGCCGGGAAACAGCCCGCGTGAACCGTTAATCTTCCCAAGCTCGATACCAATCAGGAAGACGGCACCGATAGTCAGAAAGCTGAGCGTGGCGTAGTTAATGCCGCTCATAATCGGTTTAAGTTCAGCCAGAAACGAGAACATGGAAAAACTGGCCAGACCATTTTTCGGATCCATCACCATGTTGGAAATCAGAACGGAAAACGCCCCGACGATAATGACGGGCATCAGCGTAATAAAGGATGCCTTAATCGCCATAATATAACGCAGACTGTTAAATTTATTGGCAAAGGAGCCCAATGAATCAATCAGTTGGTCCTTAAATGACATAACACCACCTCTTTCATCATCATATTGTTATATCGCGTGTAACACGCGGGATGGCCGTTACGCGCAGGGTAAATGCAGGTACCGCGCTTTCGCGTTTGGCATACCAAAAATCAACCATAATGAATTATTTTTCTGTGACACGATTCTCACAAGACGATATTGGAATTCCAATATGATGAAAATGTGATTTTTGGCATACCATAAATGGTCAGTGGACGTAGAGCCGATTCCTGACAGCGAGAAGGAAATTGATGATGAAAGACACAGAGAACCTCCCTGCATTCGATATGGAACAAACCGTGATGGAGCTGCTGATCAACGCGGGCGAAGCCCGTTCAAACGCCATGATGGCGATTCAGGCTGCGCGTCAACGGGAATGGCAACAGGCTGACGACCTGCTCGCCGCGTCGCTCGAAGCGGCTCGTGAGGCTCACCGTGTTCAAACACGGCTGATCGGCCTGGACGAAGGGGAAGGCAAAGTGCCCGTCAATCTGATCATGGTGCATGCGCAGGATCATTTGATGACCGCGATGCTATGCCGGGATCTGGCGGAAGAAATCGTCTTATTACGCCGCGAAATAGCGACATCACAAAACTGACAAAAATCTGATTGAGAAACGAGCACCGGACGTTAAATCCAACAATATGCCTGTGGTAACATGGCATAGGGTGTTCGTAACAGGGATGGACAGGCGCTTCAGCCCGTCATCATACTCAATTAAGGTGCAGCCATGAAAACCATGCTGGAAGTGGCGAAACGTGCAGGGGTGTCTAAAGCGACCGTTTCCCGCGTGCTAAACGGCACCGGTCAGGTCAAGCAGGCAACACGGGATGCGGTATTTCAGGCAATGGACGAGCTTGGCTACCGCCCTAACTTTCTGGCTCGCTCTCTGGCTCGCCGTACGTCAAACAGCATTGGCCTCGTTATCTCTAATTTTGACGGGCCTTACTTCGGCCGTCTGCTACGCCGCGCGACGGATATCGCGGAAAGCAATGGTAAACACCTCATCGTGACCGACGGGCACGATACCCCGGAAGATGAACATCGCGCGGTACAACTTCTGTCTGACAGACAGTGTGACGCCATTATTCTCTATACCCGCTATATGTCCGAAGCGGATCTCATGACGCTGCTGAATACGCTGACCATTCCGATGATCGTGATGAATCGCGATCTGCCGCAGGCGCGAGAGCGCTGCATTTTCTTCCGCCAGCAGTTGGCCGCGTTTGAGGTGGTGAATTACCTGATCGAACAAGGTCACCGCGAGATCGCCTGCATCACCGCACCGATGCAAACGCCGACGGCACGGGCGCGGCTCGCGGGCTATCAGCAAGCCTTAGTCGACCACCACATAGAGGTTGACCCGCGTCGGGTGGCACACGGAACCAGCATGGTCGCCAGCGGCTATCAGGCTGCCAAGCAATTGCTGAATAACGGCATCAGTTTTAGCGCGCTGTTTGTCAGCAACGATCACATGGCGATTGGCGCGATGAAAGCGCTGTACGAGGCGGGGAAAAAGTTACCGCAGGATGTCTCCGTCTTCGGCTTTGACGATGAGCCCTGCGCCACCTACCTGCACCCTTCACTTTCCACCGTCTATATGCCGATTGAAGAGATGGCCGCGACGGCGATTACGCAGGTGCTGGATCTGATTGCAGGCAAAGACGTCAAACCGCTACAGCCCTTCACCGGTGAACTTAAGCTGCGCGAATCGGTACAAAAAGGGCCGTACTATTCCCGCAGCGATCGCTGATCCCGCAATTCCCGCTGATATCGACCAGCTCACCGAGCAGGTCTGACAGCCTGCGTCGCAACCGATAATATCAGCGGGAAAAAATGGCAACCGCAATCGTCACCGCAAACGAGCCGGTGAGCAGAATACGTTTTGGCGAGACCCTTTTGGAACAGTAGGTAACGATGAAGCCTGTCGCAAACATGCCAATCGCGTAGAGGCTAAAGTGCCAGCCAATCACGATTCGGGACAGCTGTAATTCATCACGCAGGAAAGGGGTGATAGAGCCCGGTACGGCCTGATGAAAGCCGCACACCACCGACAACAGATATAAATAGAACGTGTAATCGTCGCGCTTGAATTGGGGTTTAACCAGACTCTGTTCCGTTATCTCTTCATTTCCTTTATGGGAATCGGGAATTACGGTTTACAAATATTTTTAATAACCAGGTGCTGAAGCAAAATAATGGTTTTGGCATCAATAATCTGACCGTCATCAATCATTCGCAGCGCATCTTTAATCGGAATTTCCATAACCTTGATATCTTCGCCTTCTTCAGCAATACCGCCGCCTTCATGAATTCGCATCTCATGCGTAAACGGCGCAATAAAGAAGTGTAGACGCTCGGTCACAGAGCCGGGACTCATGAATATTTCGCCAATTTTGGTGACGTCATTGAGCTTATATCCGGTTTCCTCCTCCGCCTCTTTTCTGATGGCCTGTATTGGGTCACGTTCATCCAACAGGCCTGCACACGCTTCAATAAGCTCATAATGATGGCCAATCAAAAAGGCTGGCAGACGAAACTGGCTGGTGAGAATGACCGTACGCGCATCCGGGTTGTAGAGCGCAATGGTCGCACCATGACCACGGTCATAGGCTTCGCGAATCAGGCGCTGTTCCGTGCCGTTTGAACGCGTATACGTGATGTCGTATTTGGTTAGCTTTCCCCAGTCATTGGCTAATACCCAGCTGTCATTGATAACCGCCGTCGTGGCAGAGGGTGCATAAGTCGTGTTTTTCATAGGTGATTACCGTTTGCAATGAATTCAAGCTGGGACAACCAGCGGGTTCGGTTTTTTACCGCGTTTTCAGCATCAATAACAAATAGCCGGCTACCCGGTTTTCCAAGAATAATTTTGTTGTAGCTGGCATAAATCCCTTCCGCTTCTTCTGACCTGAGCCATTCCAGTGTCTGAGTGACCAGCGAAGGGTGGCGGTATCCGCCCCCCTGAATCATATCTACCGGAGGCGCATGCTGCTCCTCAGCCAGCCTTGCCGTCGGCATTCTTTCAATGTGGACACCACATCAGGCATGTGATGCACGAGAGCACGCAGATAATCAGCAAGCTCGTAGGGCTCAAACGAGCTGTAGGCTCTGAGCGTGGCCTTTGAGCCATCGCCCGTTGGGGCATGAATGATAGTGGAGGCCATGTCGGTTCCTTTACCTCACGCGCTAAGCTTGCTGAGCATGACCGTCAGCCTGTCGTCTCTGAAATCAGGGATCGCGGCTGATGCACCATACTTCAGCAACGCCGCTTCATCCAGCGCTCCCGTCATACCGAAGGTAAATACCCCCGCCGCTGCCGCAGACTGAATACCGGGGCCGGAATCCTCAAACGCTAATGCATTTTCACGCCCAACGCCCAGCAGTCGCATCGCTTCCGCGTAGGGGTAAGGATCGGGTTTACTACGCGGCAGCTCCGCACCGATAAGCAGATGATCGACGGACTCCAGTAAATGTAGCCCCTTCAACATCATGATGGCGCTTTCACGCGGCGCGTTAGTCACCACGGCGATCCCAATGTTTCTGTCCTGCGCCCACTCGAAGAGTTCAGTCACGCCCGGCCGGCCTTCCAGCGGCCCCGTAAGCTGCTTCCTGAAAAGCGCTTCTTTACGCTCCCCCAGTTCATACCGGTGCTCGGGCGGTAAATTGGGGAAAAGATCGCGCGTGATTTGATCCATCGGCGCACCCATGATTTTTTCGTTGTAATAGTCGATCGTGACGGACTGACCAAAATCGGCCAGGAGTTCATTAAACGCGGCCAGATGCAGCCGGTCTGTGTCGAGCAATGTTCCATCCAGGTCAAACAACAATCCTGCGGTAGTTTTCATTCCAATCTCTCCCAGCTAAGCAACGATTTCAGGACGGCATATCGTCCTGTATAACACGGGCGAGTCACGGTGAAAAACGGCTAATGGCTTCGGACGTGATCAGGCTGAAATCCGTCATGATGGCGCCATCTAACGCGTGTTGGCAGTTATCGCGGCACAGCGCCTGACGCTGTGCGAGTTTTGGCACGATGACAGATAACAGAGACTCGGCTTTCTTAATATTTTTGCTAAAAAATGTGTCACCGCTTACCCCGTACGAACAGTACGTACGGGGTTGCCGCTTTAGCCATGCTCAATCAACATCACCGCGCTCGTATCGGCTTCCAACGCGTCAAACAGATGCGGGACGTCGGCGGAGTAGCTGATGTAATCCCCCGCGCTTAGCTCAACAGGCTGTGAAACAGGTCCAATTCTGGCGCGACCGCTGCTCAGGATCACGTGCTCAATCGTCCCCGGCCTATGCGGTTGAGAGACTCTGGCTTCCCCCGGCTGTACGTTAAGCCGATAAATATCACGCTGCGCGCCTGCCGGACACGCGGCCAGCAGCGTCGCAGCATAGTTTGCCTGCTCCGAATAGGTTGCTGCGCCTTCGTTAGCCCGAATCACCTGCACATGCTGACGAGACTGACCAATCAGCTGGCTGACCTGCACATCAAGCGCCATCGCCAATGCCCAGAGCGTTTCCAGGCTCGGGTTGCCAATTCCGGTTTCCAACTGCGAAAGCGTTGATTTTGCCAGCCCTGCACGCTTTGCCAGTTCGGTGACTGACAGATTTAGCCGCTCACGTTCCCGCCGAATCGCAGCGGCCAATCGCGCGATGGGCGTGATTTCCTGCACGCCCTTTTCCTGATTATCAATTGTCATAGCGTTCACCATAATGATCATTCGTTCGACTTGACGAACGAATGCATTGTGTTCATTATTTTGTCCTGTTGTTCATTATAAAAAATTTTGTTCGCTATAACAGCACACACTTTGCACAAATAGGCAGGAAAAAATGATATCTCAGACGCGCGGCACGATAGAAATGGCTATCGCGATGATCATTTCTGGTACGGTTGGCTGGTTCGTTTTGACGTCAGGACAGCCCGCCATGGCGGTAGTCTTCTGGCGCTGCGCGTTCGGCGCATTGACGATGCTGATCGTCTGCGGGCTATTGGGCTTGTTGCGGCGGGGCGTCATTAACCGGAAGCAGGCTGGTATTGCCCTACTCGGCGGTCTGGCATTGGTGTTCAACTGGACGCTGCTGTTTGGCGCGTATGCACATGCGTCTATCGCTGTCGCCACCGTGGTGTATCACACGCAGCCCTTTATGTTGGTGGGGCTAGGCGCGATCTTTTTCAGGGAAACGCTGACCCTCAACAAACTCTGTTGGCTACTGTGCGCCTTTGGCGGCATCGTTCTGATCGTCAGTGCGCAAACGGGAATCGATAGCGATGATAAAGGCTATCTGTCTGGTGTGCTGATGGCATTGGGGGCCGCGTTTTTCTACGCCGTGGCAGCCGCGATAACGAAAAAGCTGTCAGGGATCCCGCCGCACGTACTCGTACTCATACAGTTGCTGGTTGGCGTCGTTGTCCTTGCCCCCTTCGCGGCAATACCTGTATCGCCTACGGCTTCACAGTGGGGAATGCTTGTGGCGATTGGTGTGATCCATACCGGGCTGATGTCGACGCTGTTATACAGCGCGATCCAGAAAATCCCGACCGCGCTAGTTGGGGCACTCTCGTTTATCTATCCCGTTATCGCGGCACTGGTTGACTGGGCCGCGTTTGGGCACCGGCTGGATACCATGCAGCTTGCTGGCACTATCGCGATTTTGCTGTCCGCCGCCGGCATGACGTTCGGCTGGCGCATCACATTCAGGGGAAAGGCGCAGGCCGCCTCGCCCCAGACACAGCCAAATCAGGGTGATTAAAGCGCTTCCAGCGCCAGTAGCTCGTCCAGCGTCTGACGGCGGCGAATCAGGCGCGGCTCGCCGTTTTCAAACAGCACTTCCGGCAACAGCGGACGGCTGTTGTAGTTAGAGGACATAGATGCACCGTAGGCGCCTGTGTCGTGGAAGACCAGATAGTCGCCAACCTGAGCATCCGGCAGCGCGAACGTTTCCACGCCGCCGCCCGCCTGCTGGGTAAACACATCGCCGGATTCACACAGCGGCCCGGCAATCACGCTATCGCGCAAGGTGGACTGGCTGATATCGCGGCCGTCGCCCGACAGCAGAGAAACATGGTGATAGCTGCCGTACATCGCCGGACGCATCAGATCGTTAAACCCGGCATCCACCAGCACAAAGTGGCGGCTCCCCATGGATTTGACCGCCCGCACTTCCGCGACCAACACGCCGGACTCCGCGACCAGAAAACGTCCTGGCTCGATTTCCAGCGTCACCGGATGGCCAAGATGCGCGGCAATTTTCTCACGCGCCGCATTCCACAGCCCGTAATAGTGTTCGGTATCAATCGCTTCTTCGCCGTGGCGATAGGGAATCGACAGCCCGCCGCCCGCGGAAATCGCCTCGATATCCTGACCCAGTTCAACGACCTGACTCACCATCGCCTCGCACACCTGCTCCAGATGACCGTAATCAACGCCGGAACCGATATGCATGTGGATGCCCACCAGCTTCAGCTGATAGCGCTGAATGTGTGCCAGCGCCAGCGGCAAATCGCCGTACCAGATGCCATGCTTGCTGTTCTCGCCGCCGGTATTGGTTTTCTGGCTGTGACCATGACCAAAGCCCGGATTCACGCGCAGCCACACCGGATGCCCCGGCGACTGCTGACCCAACTGTTCCAGCATATCGACCGAACCGGCGTTCACCGGAATATTCAGTTCAGCAACGCGCTGTAGCGTCGGACGATCCAACAGATCGGCAGTAAACACGATCTCATGTGCATCAGTGCCCGGCACAAAGCCTGCAATCAACGCACGCTCGATCTCACCCAGCGATACCGAATCGACTTTTACACCCTGCTCACGCATCAGACGCAAAATGTGCGTGTTGGAACACGCCTTCTGCGCAAAGCGGATCGTGTCGAACTGGCGCAGTTGGGCGATACGGTTAACGATAGTTTGCGCGTCATAGGCCCAAACCGGACAACCAAAGCGGGCAGGCAGTTCACGCAGGCTTTGCGCGTTCAGCGCATGTGTTACGTCATTCAAATCGTGGGGCATAATAGTTACCGATTTACAGGGTTAAACGTGGTTGAGAGACACTATAGAAATACCCCAATGGGTAAACAAATATCGTTTTAAGCAGACTCTATTCATTTCTGATATGGTTTATAAAAATGATGGTTTATAAAAATAAAGGAAGGAGGCGACATGGCGGCAGTATCCTTACGACACATTGAGATTTTCCATGCGGTCATGACGACCGGGAACCTGACGGAAGCAGCGGCTCTGCTGAATACCTCGCAGCCGACCGTCAGCCGCGAGCTGGCACGCTTTGAAAAACTGATTCAGATGACGCTGTTCGAGCGACTGCGCGGCAGGCTTTACCCCACTGCGCAGGGGCTACAGCTGTTTGAAGAAGTGCAGCGTTCTTATTATGGATTGGATCGGATTATCAACGCCGCCAGCGATATTCGCCGTTTTCAGCAGGCGCAGCTTTCCGTTGCCTGTCTGCCTGTGTTCTCGCAGTCGCTACTGCCAGACGTCTGTAAGCCTCTGCTAGCGCGCTACCCACGGCTTAATCTGCACATCATTCCACAGGAATCACCGCTGCTGGAAGAGTGGCTGTCCGCCCAGCGCCACGATTTAGGCTTAACGGAAAACAGCCTCACGCCAGCCGGTACAGAGCGGCAAACGCTAATGCTACTCAATGAAGTCTGCGTGCTGCCTGCCGGACATCCGCTGGCGCAAAAAGCGGTGCTCACGCCGCCGGATTTTGCCGATGAACCCTTTATCAGCCTGTCGAGCGCCGACAGCTATCGCCAACTGCTGGACAAGCTGTTTCAGGAACAGGGCGTGTCGCGCCGGATGGTGTTGGAAACGCACAGCGCGGCATCGGTGTGTGCAATGGTGCGGGCAGGCGTCGGGCTGTCCATCGTCAACCCGCTCACCGCATTGGATTATGCCGCCTCCGGCGTGGTCGTGCGGCCTTTCAGCATCGACGTGCCCTTTACGGTCAGCCTGATTCGTCCGCTGCACCGCCCTGCATCGGCGCTGGTCGACACCGTGATTGAGCAACTCAGACAGTACGCTGCCGGCGTGCCTTCACGTCTGGAACAGGTCCTGCGGCGCTAGCGTATCGTCTGGGTCGTTCGCCCCATCACTGCGCCGATGGCTGTGCCAGCGCCCGCCAGCGCGGATCGTGAGCAAACCAGTCCACCAGAAAATCCAGCAGAGTGCGCAGCGCGGCAGGCATCTGGCGGCGCGAGGTGTAAATGCCATAAATCCCCATCGCCTGCGGACGGTATTCCGGCAATAGCGCCACCAGTTGTCCGCTGGCGAGATAAGGTGTCACAGAATAGCGCGGTTGCAGCGCAATCCCCGCCCCTTCCAGCGCACCTGCCAGTAGTACCAGTGATTCATTGCCGCTCAGGTTACCGCTAACCGGAATCGTAAATTTTTCATCGCCGCGAGAAAAATGCCACAGGCTTTTGCCGAAATAGGTATACGTCAGGCAGTTGTGAATCGAGAGATCGGTCAGTTGTCGCGGAATACCGTGCTCATTCAGGTAAGAAGGCGATGCACACAGCACCGACTCACAGCGTGCCAGCGGTCGGGCAATCAGATTGGGATCCAGTTCGTTGGTAATGCGCAGCGCCAGATCGATGCGCTCCTCGACCAGATTCACCGCGCGGTTATTCATTTGCAGATCGATAGCGACCCGAGGATGGTGCCGCAGGAACGTCGTGATCGCCATGCCGAGCGCCCCCTGCGCCAGCGACTGCGAGCAGCTCAGGCGCAGCAAACCGCTTAACGTGGCATCGTCGGTCTCGGCCTCGACGCGCATATCCGCCGTCAGCGCCAGCATCTCCCGACAGCGCGCCAGCGTTTTTTCCCCGGCATCCGTCAGGCTCAGCTTGCGCGTCGTACGGTGCAATAACCGCGCACCCGCCCACGCTTCCATCTCCGCCAGATAGCGCGTCACCATCGCCCGGGACATGTCCAGCGTCTCTGCCGCCGCGATCATGCTACCGCGGTCTATAATAGCCACAAACACTTCTGCTGCCGTAATGCGATCCATAGATTAGTCCGTTATATGCAACAAACAATTGCCAGTTTTGCGGTTTTTCGTACGATTAATGCAACATAACATGAACCCACTTTCTGTCATACCTGTGGAGTATCACCATGTCTAAATCTATCGCTTTTACCGTATCTTTACTCGCTGCATCGCTGGGTCTGGCTTCTGCTGCTAACGCCGCAGAGTTAAAAATCGATGTGTTTAATCCAGGTGAAGCCAGCGTATTCCCGGTTTCTTCCGAAATTATCAGCGGCGATAAAGAAGTTGCCCTGATCGATGCGCAGTTCCAGCGTAACGATGCTCAGACGCTGGTTGATCGCATCAAAGCCACCGGAAAAAAACTGACTACCGTTTATATCAGCCATTCCGACCCTGACTATTACTTCGGTCTGGACGTGATCAAAGCCGCGTTCCCGGATGCGAAAATCATTGCTACTCAGGCCACTATCGATGCAATCAACGCCAGCAAAGACGGCAAAGTGGCGCATTGGGGCCCCGTTCTGAAAGACAATGCGCCGAAAGAGATCGTGGTTCCTCAACCGCTCGAAGGCGATAGCTTTACCGTTGACGGCAAAAAACTGGAAGTAAAAGGACTGAAAGGGCCAACGCCGGATCGTACCTTCGTCTGGATCCCGTCGCTGAAAGCCGTTGTCGGTGGTATTCCGGTGTCTGCCAACATCCACGTCTGGCTTGCCGATACCCAAACGCCAGAATCTCGCGTTCACTGGCGTGAAACGCTGAAATCCATTGAAGCGCTGAAGCCGACCACCGTCGTGCCGGGTCACTTTATCGCACCAACCGATTACACCTTGAAAAATGTGACGTTCACGCTGCAATATCTGGATACCGTGGAAAAAGAGCTGGCAAAAACCAAAAACTCTGCCGAGCTGATCGCCGCAATGAAAAAACACTATCCAACGCTGAAAGAAGAATCGGGTCTTGAACTGAGCGCCCAGGTTCTGAAAGGTGAAATGAAGTGGCCACAGTAAGACTGCATTACATTTACGATCCACTGTGCGGCTGGTGCTACGGCGCCGCCCCACTCGCGCTGGCTGCGCAGGAGATTGAGGGGCTGGATCTGATCCTCCACGGCGGCGGTATGATGACGGGTAGCAATAGCCGCACCATCACCCCCGAGTGGCACGATTATGTGATTCCTCACGATCGCCGCATCGCGCAAATGACCGGGCAGACCTTCGGGGAAAACTATTACGAAGGGTTGCTGCGTGACACCAGCGTCATACTGGATTCCGCGCCGCCGACGGCTGCCGTACTCGCTGCGGAAGCGATAGCTGACAAAGGCATGGAGATGTTGTACCAGATTGAGCAGGCGCACTACGTTTCCGGGCTCAAGATCGTCGACGCCGCCGTGCTGCGTCAGTGTGCGGAAGAAATCGGCCTGGATGGCGACGCTTTCTGCACAGAATTCGCCTTTATTCAGGCAGAAGCGCTGTCAAAACACATCAGCGCCAGCCGGGAATTACTGGCGAAAGTACGCGGGCAAGGCTTCCCCACGTTCGCACTGGAAGATGCCAACGGGAATTTCCAGCAAATTCCCGCAGCAAACTACCTCGGTCAGGTAGATGCATGGCGCAAGGTGCTGACACAGATGGTCAACCACGCCACCGCATAACGTTCTCATCACTCTTCCCAAGGGAGCAAGCCACGGCCTGCTCCTTTTTCTTTTTTGTTCTTAATACCGCCCTATATCATTTTAAATGAGCGGGTTATCCCGCTAAAATGTCCCTCATGGTCAATTAACTCACTACTGCGTACGCGCTTTACCGATATCGCAAAATATGGCTAGGTTACTCACGAGCCGTTATTGTTATTCGTTGCGCCTTATCGGCGCTTTTTTATTAAAATGTGAAGGATTACACATGAAATTCATCTCGTTATTTTTAGCCACTGTACTCTCACTTTCCCTGTCCACGGCATACGCCGCAGCCGATGATTTTGAGAATAAATCTCTCACAGAAATACAGCAGCTCGCAAATCAGGGTAATGCTGACGCACAATTGGAACTGGGCGATCGGTACTATGATGGAAATGGGGTGGAGGAAAATGATGAGCAGGCAAAAGCCTGGTACATGAAAGCAGCGGAGCAAGGCAACGCCGATGCGCAATATGAAATTGGTGCTATGTATTTTGACGAACAAGAATCAGCGAAAGCGATCCCGTGGTTTAAAAAAGCCGCCGCACAAGGTAATGCTGACGCACAATTCCAACTCGCTATCATGTATATCAAGGGATTTGGCACTGCACCAAACTACGGAACTGCATTTAAATACGCGAAAGACGCTGCGGAGAACAATCTGCAAAGCGCACAACTTGCCTTATCAGGGCTATACATCGATGGGGTTGGGGTTAATAAGGACTATGCACAGGCTTATTTTTGGTTCTCCATATTTAATAGAGGTGAAAAAAATAACGTATTACTCGAAAACCCAGAAATAAAAAAATTAATTCAGACAATTGAGAAAAAAGCGCAGCAAATTGAAAAAAATATGTCGCAAAGCGACCTACTGGAGTCAAAACGCCTACAAGACGAGTTTATTAGTAAACATAACAACAACATTCAGTAACGCACGACATTATTAACCGTAAGCCTGCTGACGAGGTCGCTTAAGCGACCTTGATTATAATCAGCCGATCAGATGTGTGATAAGTTATTTTAAATTTCAATGTCATCCTTTCCTCGTTGAGATAATTTAAATGAATATAATTTACCCTAGTGACTACTTTGATAGTTCAAAAGTGGATGAGATTTTTGAGGCGGAATATCATTCAGCTAAAGAACGTGGCTTATCGTGTCTGTTATTATCCACGCAGCATGTATCCAATGGAAAATACACGTTTTCAAAGGACCTTGAATCGAATTCCCCAGTAATTTGGCGAGGCTGGATGCTCAAATCGGATGAATATAAGAGCCTGAGCGATGCGGTGACTCGGATTGGCGGTAATATGCTCGTACCCTTAGAAGATTACCTCTCAAGCCATCATATTACGGGGTGGTATAAATCATGCGAAAAATATACACCAGAGACCACTTTCTTAAAAGAAAATGATGACTTCGATCAGGTTATTAACCAGCTAAAATGGCCCAGCTATTTTGTTAAAGACTATGTTAAATCGCTAACCACATCCAGAGGCTCTATCGCTGAAAATGCTGAAGAGATCCACGAAATAATAGCCGCCATTAAGCAATTTCGTGGTGAAATTGAAGGTGGCATTAGTCTGAGAAAAGTTGAAGACATTATAAAAAGCAGTGAAAGACGCTATTTTTCCTTTAGAAATAACGTGTACTCTTCTGACAGCATGGTTCCTGATCTTGTTGCTGAAATAGCGCAGCATATCAGCTCACCTTTTTTCTCGATTGATATGGCTGAAAACACCGCTGGTGAACTTCGCCTGATAGAAATTGGCGATGGGCAAGTCTCTGATATCAAAGAATGGAACGTCGACAAGTTTCTTCAAATGTTTCTTAATATGCATTAACCTAATCCTGAGCTAATATCTTTATGGCTCAGGGTCGTACTTCATATGATGGTTTTTTTGTATAAGAAGCAATTCTTGCTAAAATCAGTCTAAATTAATCTAGGAGGGCAGGTCAAGGTGGCGGGTAACGGATTCCGCATCTCTTGGCCCTAAGCTGCCTATAATCTCCCCCCCCTAGATTTCTGGTGAAATTGTTCTGAGTTGTCTGGGATAAGGTAATTTCTTATCGCTCGTTGCTTTTATCAGAGGATGGCTGTGCATCATTGTTTTCTTCTTGTTGTATTCTTCGAGCTTGGGTACTGTGAGTTGCTTAAGGCCTCATATTATGGTTAAAAGTATTTATTTACTCGGAAGTGTTCAATGAATAGAGTAAATGGCCAATTGAGTCAGAAGGGTCAAACCTTCCTTACGCAATTTCTCGATTGTGAATTATTGAATCGCTTCGCCGCACATTGAGTGCTGCAATTATCATTCATAATGAACTCCAGAGAGAGCACGCAGGCTATAATTCAAATAACGTTAAAAAACCTCCGTTTAAATATCACATAAAATATCGGGATATAAATATGCAAAATATAATTCTTATCATTGCTGTAAGTGCGTTTTCGGCACTTTATGTGTTGTTATTTTCGTCAATAATTTATTTTTGTATAGTACATATTAAAGGAACACTATCCTATTTCCTGAAAACAGCCATTATTGGCTTGATGACTACGCCTGTTGCCATCCTCCTGTTGTGTCTTATGGTGCTTTATCTTTTAAAAAGATTGTGGTCAAGGATCATTATTCCCGGATGGCACTTTGTCTTGCCGCCAGCATCAAACGCGAATACGCCTGATCGAATGACGTCAGAAAGCCCCCCCGATACAATGATCCATCTAATACACGGTACATTTGAGAAAAACGCCCCCTGGACTCAAGAGGGTTCGGCAATGAGGGAAAAACTCAGAACGCTTGGCCCTGATATTGGCGTTACGAATTTCACATGGAGTAGCGATAATTCAGCATCAACGAGGACACAAGCGGCAATCGACCTCGCCCGAAAACTGGCTGATTCTCCGGCAAAACATAACTATATCATTGCACACAGCCACGGCGGCGCAATAGTCAGGGAAATGTCCTACATGCACAAAGACATTGCACATAAAATTAGCGGTGCATGCTTGCTTTCTCCCCCTTTTATCTACCGCGCTCATATCGAGCGCACATCTGGTAAGCTTATCAAACTTTTCAACATCAGCGGCACAATTTCAGCTCAGCTGTTACTGGCGTTAATTTTAGTACCTCTAGGTATTTACGATGTAACGTATGCGATTGCGTTGGCAGCCTCTTCATTTTTCCTCGAGTTAGTCATTGCACCAAAATGGCAGCGTGCGGTCACACGGGAAATCGAGAATGAAAAAAAAGACGATAATATCAATCTAAGTAATGTAAAGATTTATCAGGCAATTGGGGATGAAGCTGACTCAGGTTTGCGTTTTATAAGCTCCTTCCACGAAGGGTGCTTTGGATTAATCTCACAGCTTAAAATGGCCAGTTCCTCGGCCGAGAAGCTTTTATTGTGGTCAACGACACTAAGCTATCTATTTTACACCTTGGCTGCTTTGATTATTTATTTCTTCTTTCCTGACGATAATGATTGGCTCTGGGTATGCTTAGGAGGGCTGATAACTGTAGTAATCGTCCACATCTGTCAACACTTCTGGCCTTCTAAAGATATACCTCATGTGCTTATAATAGCAGCCCTACCCGTTGCGGTCTTCTCCTTCTGGTTGTCCGTTGCTAAAGCACTGGCTTATGGGGATTTGAGGCTGATTTTCTGCCCAGAGGTTTTTGTTTCATCGTCAGAAACACCTTCTGGGAAACATACTGTGGAGAAATTTACGCCGCAGCGTGATGGAATGCTGATCCACTCAACGCATTCAAATGAGAAAGCTATTGATAACGTAGTAAAGTGGTTGAGGGAATCCGAGGAAAATAGAAAAGAGCTATCTTAAGTATTCCCCAATAATATTCATAACATACCAACGTCACCGGCAAGGCCTGACAGTTTTGCCGGTCATCTAAGCTTACTAAGACGGAATTAAATTTCCGGTTTCAACTGAAATTGAGCCAGTTTGCTCTGGCCCGCTCCCCCATTGATTAACTCACAGCATTGTGAGTAATATCCTTACCAGCTGTTATATCTATTGCAAACTTCCGCTCCTAGCCCATACATAGCTGCCTGATTGCATGTATATGTGCTGCTCAGTTCTCGTTGAATACCTTCAAATTTAATCGTATTTGAACACAGGATCAAATCTGAGCTACGACACGTAATACGCCGCTAGCAGTGCCATGATCCATATTGTTGATCTCAGGCTATCGTGAACAGGGGACGAGTGTTCCCTAACCCAGGGTAAGATAACTATCCGTCACGACCCGCTCCCTATGCTATAGTCGCGCCAGCAAAGGTAACCTCAGACAACACCGCCAGACACACACGAAACGATAACTGACAAATCATGACCGACGTAAAATCAGGTACACATAACACGGTATCCACCGACTCTCGCGCTTCTCGCCTTAACCGCTTCTCCATCGCGCCGATGCTCGACTGGACCGATCGCCATTGTCGTTATTTTCTTCGCCAGTTGACTGGCCAGACGCTGCTGTATACCGAAATGGTGACGGCCGGCGCGATTCTTCATGGTAAAGGCGACTATCTGGCCTACAGCGAAGAAGAACATCCGCTGGCGCTACAGCTCGGCGGGAGCGATCCGCAAGCGCTGGCGCAGTGTGCCAAACTGGCTGAGCAGCGCGGCTATGATGAAGTTAACCTGAACGTCGGCTGTCCGTCCGATCGCGTACAGAATGGCCGTTTCGGCGCCTGCCTGATGGGCGAAGCGGCACTGGTGGCAGACTGTATCAAGGCGATGAAAGACAGCACATCAATTCCGATTACGGTGAAAACCCGCATCGGCATTGACGATCAAGACAGCTATGAATTCCTATGCGACTTTATTCAAACTGTCGCCGAACGCGGCGAGTGCGAGACGTTTATCGTCCACGCGCGCAAAGCCTGGCTATCAGGTCTTAGCCCGAAAGAGAATCGGGAAATTCCGCCGCTGGACTATCCGCGCGTTTATCAGCTCAAGCGCGATTTCCCCGCGCTCACCATCGCCATCAACGGTGGCGTCAAAACGCTGGAAGAAGCCAAAACGCACTTACAGCATCTGGACGGCGTGATGATGGGGCGTGAGGCCTATCAGAATCCCGGTATTCTGGCGCAGGTCGACCGCGAGCTGTTTGGCATCGACGCTGCCACGCCGGATCTGGCTGGCGTCGTACGAACCATGTACCCCTATATCGAGCGCGAACTCTCCGGCGGCGCGGCATTAGGCCACATCACGCGCCACATGCTCGGCATGTTTCAGGGCATCCCCGGCGCGCGCCAGTGGCGGCGCTACCTGAGTGAAAACGCCCACAAGCCTGGTGCCGATGCGGCGGTGGTAGAACGTGCATTAGCGCTGGTTAATCTGGTTTAAAAAACACTAATAGTTAGTCTTTTTCATCACCCCTCCTTCACTCTTTCTCCTGACGTCGCTGGTAAATCAACTACTTACCAGCGGCACATCTTGGCACGATTCTTGTTATAGCTTATGTAGCACGCAGAGCCACTTTTTCTCTTCCCTGCGTAAGATGCGGTTTAACAGCTACAGGAGCGCACCATGTTGGAAATTTTCTTCGTTATTGGCTTTTTTATCATGCTGATGTTGACGGGCGTGTCACTGCTGGGCGTGATTGCGGCGCTGTTTGTGGCGTCCCTTTTTATGCTGATTGGCGGGCTGTTTAGCATGGCGATAAAGGTGCTGCCGTGGCTGATTTTAGCCGTCGTGGCGGTATGGCTGTGGCGCAAATTTAGCGGGCGTCCCGTCTACAATTCGCACCGTTATACCTATCGAAAATACACTTATCGCCAACGCAACGGGAATGAGTGGTAATGCCAGACAGGGAAAAATCTGAATTACGCGCAAAAATGACGGGCAAGGCCGTATTTAATACCAACTTGTTTGAATACTGCATGTTTTAATACGACCAGCTTTAGTACAAAAGTGTGCGCCAACAGATATTTTTTCCCGGATGTGGCTGCTAGGATGACGCCACTGTTTGGCACTCGATTGTCGTTTACAGAGTGAACAAACCAGGTAAATAAAACAGGGTGGCAAAAAGCCACACGATTTCATCGTCGTCAGGGAAATAATAGCCGCACAGCGGCACCTTCGTGACGATCACCACGCTGTACCCTACATACAGTCTGATGAAATTAGCGTAATAGCCAAGGCCTTTCAGGCAATAATACCGACTCTTCGCGAGTCGGTATTATTGTCAGGTTCTGTCGCTCAGCCCCTGTCACCAACCGCCCGCCTCCCCTCACACCTCGCTATTGCAACAACTCGCGCTTGTGCAGCTTCACACGAAAGCCCGATGGCGTTACCGTAAAAGCAAAACTCTCCGTAACGGCCGATGCAGGCTGCTGCGCTTCTACGCGAAACCCGCTACACAATGCATGAAACCCCAGTTTCACTTCCATTAATGCCAGCGAGCGCCCGGGGCACATACGCGGCCCGCCGCCAAAGGGCTGAAGATCGGAAAAAGCCGCCTTTCCGCGCTCAAGCCATCGCTCAGGCACGAAATCATAGGGCTGCTGAAATAACGCATCATCAAACCCGCTCGCATTCAGCATCAGCAGCAGAGGCGTCCCCTTTTTGATCAGGAAATCATCAATAACCGTGTTCTTCGTTGGCTCAAGATACAGCAGGGGGGCAACGGGCTTGAGCCGCATCGATTCATACATTGCTGCCGTAAGCCAGGGCATACGCGGAAGCGGCCACGGAAGGATCCCGCCAGCCCCATCAGCCGCCTCTTTGCACTCCTGAAACACGCTCTCCTCTACCGAAGGTGCCGAGCAAAGCAGGAAACTCATCCAGGCAAGCGTATTCGCCGTCGTGTCTTCCCCGGCGATAAGAAGCGTAATCGCATTCGCCACAATGTCGTCGTCTTTCAGCATCTCGTCTTTTTTCTGCTCAGCAAGCATCACCTGTAGCATATTCTCTGGTGCTTCCATTAGCTGCGGGTTTAGCTGGATGCGTTTGCGCTGGCGATAAATAAATCCATCAACGTACTCGCGAATCTGGCTCAAACTTGCATCGAACTGCTTATCTCGCTCCCGCTTGATGTATCGCCATAGGGGAATCGGAGAATCACAGCGTTCGTTAATCACGGGAAACAGACGGCGTAAACTTTGCGAGAGCGGGTTATCCCCCTGTTCAAGGGTATTCACGTCTTCACCGAAAGCCAGCAATGACGTGATATCAACCGTATAGCGCTTGAATTCCTCCACCAGCGCGACGGTCTCCCCAGTTTCAGCCAACATCGTGAAACGGTCAGATAGCCGGGAGGTCACCTTCCTGAGGCTGGGATAGAAATACTTCAGATGGGCAGGCTGAAACATCGGTTCTGTCAGCCTGCGCTGGTTCTCCCACCGTGTCCCTTCCGATGAGAAAACCCCGTTCAACCCGGCTTCCTGAAAAACAGATTCAATGCTGCTGATGCGCCGGAACTCGTCGGGGCGAGATTTCATGATGGTGCGAATCCACTCAGCGTCAGCAATCACGATCGCTGGCGTCAGCCCCAACCTTAAGCGATAAAAACGGCCATATTGCGCTTTCCACCGCAGCATCTGTAAGTGGATGTCACTTCGTTTTAAGTAGTCAACATGCCCGAGAAGGCCTCGGGTCGGGGGCATGGGCAGACGTTTGATGGATCTCATACTCACATCCTTCTGTCGTGTGTTCAAAGTCAGGCGAGAAATCGCCTGCGAAAACAACCATCGAGATAGCGAAGAGGTAAAGAGAGAGCCATTTTTTGAAAAAATACCGTTGAATTTATGCTCACTGCCGCACGCGATACGAGCGAGCGGCGCGGCTTATTGGAATAGCCATGATGTACGGCGCAGACAACGCATCAGACACAGCATTTGAATGGCTGCCTGAGTCTATATTTTCGTCAAATCCTACAGAGGGGTGTTTAAGAAACAAACAGTCCGTTTTGGTTTTTTTGTTAAGAAGTAATACCGTGACAGCCCTTTTCCCGCAGTAGGGAAAGCGGCGAGGTTATCGCTAGACGTGCGATAACCTCATTGCGGGATTAGCCCGGAATCAGCAGGCATGAGCCTTGCGTACCGCGACTTTCCAGCGCCCGATGTGCCGCTTGCGCATCCGACAGCGCGAATTGCTGGCTCTGCGGCACGTCCACCGTAATCGCTCCGCTGGCGATCAGTGAAAAGAGCGCATTGCTGGCCTGCTCCAGTTCAGCACGGTTGGTGACGTAACCAAACAGCGACGGACGGGTGACGTACAGCGAGCCTTTCTGGTTCAGAATCCCCAGATTGACGCCAGTGACGGGCCCGGACGCATTGCCGAAGCTAACCATCAATCCACGGCGGCGCAGGCTATCGAGCGAGGCTTCCCAGGTATCTTTCCCGACCGAGTCATACACGACGTTGACCTTCTGCCCATCGGTCAGTTCCGCGACGCGCTGTGCAATATTCTCAGTACGGTAATTAATGGTTGCCCAGGCACCCGCTTGTGTCGCGCGCTCCGCTTTCTCATCGGAGCCTACCGTCCCAATCAGCTTCGCCCCCAGCGCCTTAGCCCACTGGCAGGCGATCAACCCAACCCCACCCGCCGCGGCATGGAACAGAAAGACCTCATTTGGCTTGATTTCATACGTCTGACGCAGCAGGTAATAAACCGTCAGCCCTTTCAGGAAAGAGGCCGCCGCCTGTTCAAAGCTGATGGCATCCGGCAGCAGCGCAACCTTCTCCGCCACCACGTTATGCACGTCGCTATACGCCCCCAGCCCGGACTGCGCATACACGACGCGATCGCCCACTTTCAGCACGCTAACACCCGCGCCGACTTTGGTTACGACACCCGCCGCTTCGGTTCCCAGCCCGGAAGGCAAATCAGGCACCGGATACAGGCCGCTGCGAATATAGGTATCGATAAAATTAATGCCGATGGCGCGGTTCTCAACCTGCACCTCTCCCGCAGCGGGGTCAGCCGGTGTGAAATCCACATATTGCAGAACCTCTGGGCCACCATAAGCTCGGAACTGAACGCGTTTTGCCATGTTATCTCCTTAATCGTGACAGGTTCATCGTTTCACCATTATAGGTATCCGATTGTGTTATTTCGGACGTGTGGCATATACAATGCCCCCTAATCCAATGGTAAATCAACCGGTAAAGAACCCGTTTCATGGCAGAGAAAAGACCCACCAATAAATCGAATGAACCCCGTGACCGCCAGATGGAAGGTCTGAAACTTCCGCCACATTCGCTGGAAGCGGAGCAATCGGTATTGGGTGGCCTGATGCTCGACAATGAACGCTGGGATAATGTCGCCGAGCGTGTTGTCGCGAACGACTTCTATAACCGCGCCCACCGCCTGATTTTCACCGAGATGCAGCGTCTGCTCGAAATGAGCAAACCGATCGATCTGATTACGCTGTCCGAATCGCTCGAGCTACAAGGCTCGCTGGAATCCGCCGGTGGCTTCGCCTATCTGGCTGAGCTGGCAAAAAACACCCCAAGTGCCGCGAACATCGGGGCTTATGCCGATATCGTGCGTGAGCGCGCCGTGGTGCGTGAAATGATCTCCGTCGCCAATGAGATCGCCGATGCGGGTTACGATCCACAAGGGCGTAGCAGTGAAGATCTGCTCGATCTCGCGGAATCCCGCGTCTTCCAAATCGCCGAAAACCGCGCCAGCAAAGATGAAGGCCCAAAAAGCATCGACCGCATTCTGGAAGATACCGTTTCTCGTATCGAACAACTGTATCAGCGCCCACACGACGGCGTAACTGGCGTGTCTACCGGCTATCAGGATCTGGATAAAAAGACCGCAGGCTTGCAGAAATCTGACCTGATCATCGTCGCCGCCCGTCCATCGATGGGGAAAACCACCTTCGCGATGAACTTGTGTGAAAACGCCGCGATGATGCAGGATAAACCGGTGCTGATCTTCAGTCTGGAGATGCCCGGCGAACAGATCATGATGCGTATGCTGGCTTCGCTGTCCCGCGTGGATCAGACCCGCATTCGTACCGGCCAACTCGATGACGAGGACTGGGCGCGTATTTCCAGCACCATGGGGATCCTGCTGGAAAAGCGCAACATGTACATCGATGATTCCTCCGGCCTGACGCCAACCGAAGTGCGATCCCGCGCCCGCCGCGTGTTCCGTGAACATGACGGCCTGAGCCTGATCATGATCGACTACCTGCAGTTGATGCGCGTGCCGTCGCTGTCCGACAACCGTACGCTGGAAATTGCGGAAATTTCCCGCTCGCTCAAAGCGCTGGCAAAAGAATTGCAGGTTCCGGTCGTCGCCCTGTCGCAGCTTAACCGTAGTCTGGAACAGCGCGCCGATAAGCGCCCGGTTAACTCGGATCTTCGTGAATCCGGCTCCATCGAGCAGGATGCCGACCTGATTATGTTTATCTACCGTGATGAGGTTTATCACGAAAACAGCGACCTGAAAGGCATCGCTGAAATCATTTTAGGGAAACAGCGTAACGGCCCGATTGGTTCCGTTCGTTTGACCTTTAACGGGCAGTGGTCGCGCTTTGATAACTATGCCGGCCCACAATATGACGATGAATAACGCAGCGCTCAGCAATGACAACACTGCACTAAGGAAAAAGAATGAAAACGGCAACTGCCGTCATTAACCGGCGTGCTTTGCGCCACAACCTGCAACGTATCCGCCAGCTCGCGCCTGGCAGCCAGGTCGTTGCCATCGTGAAAGCCAACGCCTATGGCCACGGTATGATCGACGCTGCCCATACTTTTTGCGACGCTGACTGCTACGGTGTCGCACGCCTCTCCGAAGCGCTGGCGTTGCGCGCGGCGGGCATCACCAAGCCTATCGTCCTGCTGGAAGGCTTTTTCTCCGCCGACGACCTTCCGCTTCTGGTCGAGCACCAGCTAGAAACCGCCGTTCACAGCCCCGAACAGCTTGCCGCGCTGGAGCAGGCTACGCTGTCACAGCCGCTACGCGTGTGGATGAAGCTCGATACCGGTATGCACCGGCTTGGCGTTCTGCCGGAACACGCCGACGCGTTTTGGCAGCGTCTGACCGCATGTCGCAATGTGGTTCAGCCTGTCAATATCATGAGCCACTTTTCCCGCGCCGATGAGCCCGAAGCCGGCACCACCGAACGCCAGTTGGCCTGCTTCGATGCCTTTACGCAGGATAAACCCGGCGCACAGTCCATCGCAGCCTCCGGCGGCATTCTGCTGTGGCCGCAGTCGCACCGCGATCGCGTCCGCCCTGGCATCATTCTCTATGGCGTGTCGCCGCTGGATAACGAAGACGCCGCGCATTTCGGCTTCCAGCCTGCGATGACCTTTACGTCGCACCTGATCGCCGTTCGCGAACACCACGCGGGCGAGGCGGTCGGTTACGGCGGCATCTGGACCAGCCCGCGCAATACTCGTCTGGGCGTGGTCGCCGTCGGCTACGGTGATGGCTACCCGCGCTGCGCGCCAGCTGGCACGCCCGTGCTCATCAACGGGCGTGAGGTGCCGCTTTCCGGCCGCGTATCGATGGATATGATCACGGTGGATTTAGGGCCGGATGCGCAGGACAAGGTTGGCGATGAAGTCATCCTGTGGGGGCCGACGCTACCGGTTGAACGCATTGCCGCGCATACAGGCGCCAGCGCCTACGAACTGATTACGCGCTTAACACAGCGCACCGTATTGGAATACGTCGACGGTGAGTAAAAACGGACTGGTTGGTTTTTATCGGCAGGCTCATGGCTTGCCGGCTTTCAGACGGGTTATCTACTATGCGGCAAGCTGGTTTGCCGCATCCGCTATCCTGACGCTGTTTGCCTTCATTAATTACTCGACCCTGAAACCGACGGATGTCGGCGGCACGCTGTTTGGCGGCATGTTTAGCGCGATGTTCGATCTGATTTACTGGTCTTTCGCGGCGTCGGGATTCTGCTTTCTGGCGCTCTTTCGGCTCTCGGGATGGCGTGTTGCCTGGGTGCTTGCAGGACTGGTGCAAATCGGCATCAGCGCCCTGTGGCGGGTTCAATATTGGCAAGAGTATGAAAACGACAATTTGATACTCTCACCCATGCCCGGTGAGCTGTATGTTTCCATGCTGGTAGGCGCAGGCATGGCCGCTATCGGCATCGTGAAATATCGACACGCGCGGCGCAACCCGATAGCACCACGCCCAACGTATGCTAAAGCCATCGCCGCACTGCTGCTCGTTGCGCTTTATCTAGCGCTTCCGCTACATCTCTACCTACGTGAACCCCTCCCCTACTGCGCCTTTAGCCCTGACGGGCAGCAGCTCAGTATCTGTCTGGGAGACAATGACGAGCGGATCATTGTGGAGTGATGCGGATTGGATCAGATGGGGTGGAGAATAAAACCTGTAGCAGGCATCTTCTCAACCCTTTTTTAACGACGAGTCGTAACTTACTGATTTTTAATCACTCGGTGCCACGACTATAAAAAAGGGTTTTTCCGAGAAAATAAGATATTCTCTTTAATAATCTAATGATTAGTGAAAAATTCTTACCGTTCACTGCCGTATAGGCAGCTTAGAAAAGAGAGTCGAAAGTGCTGACTGCTATGGATCTGTTCACTGCCGTATAGGCAGCTTAGAAACATATACGGAGCCACAATATGCCGCAATGCACGTTCACTGCCGTATAGGCAGCTTAGAAATCTGGCTACAGTGTCACACATGCAACGTCCATGTTCACTGCCGTATAGGCAGCTTAGAAAGCGAATCATCCAGCGCTGGCTGAGTGTTGCGAGTTCACTGCCGTATAGGCAGCTTAGAAAGCGAATCATCCAGCGCTGGCTGAGTGTTGCGAGTTCACTGCCGTATAGGCAGCTTAGAAATGTGTTTGTGGGCTTCCTGATAGAGTCACAGTGTTCACTGTCGTATAGGCAGCTTAGAAAGATGATGAAGGGCTGGCGATGGACAAAGTCATGTTCACTGCCGTATAGGCAGCTTAGAAATAATGAAATGCTGCACACTGCACACCATTGATGTTCACTGCCGTATAGGCAGCTTAGAAAAGAGCAGATGTGCGCTGTAGACGCAGGAAGCTGTTCACTGCCGTATAGGCAGCTTAGAAAATCAGCGCACCCCGTTGTGCTCAAGACTAAAGGTTCACTGCCGTATAGGCAGCTTAGAAATGAGACAAAAAATGGCTATGCACGAACTGTACGTTCACTGCCGAACAGGCAGTTAAGAAAATAAAACGCTCCTAAAATCAGGAATAAAAAACTCATAGGCAACGCGGCCTAAAAAGCTGGTAGTCTGTTTGGCCGACTGCCTGATACTGTTTAGGAAACGCGATGTACCACATTGATGATTTCGATCTGAAAATCCTGACGCTGCTACAGACGAATGGCCGCCTGACCAATCAGGAACTGAGCGATCTGGTTGGGCTTTCCGCCTCGCAGTGTTCCCGCCGTCGCATCGCGCTAGAACAGGCACAGCTGATTCTCGGCTATCATGCCCGCCTATCGCCAAACGCGGTTGGGTTGGAATGCCTGGGGCTAATTGAAGTACGGTTGATTAACCACACCAGCGAATACGTTGAGCGTTTTCACCAGATGCTGGGAGAAGTGGACGCCATCATCGACGCCTATAAAACCACGGGCGATGCCGATTACCTATTAAAAGTCGCCGTGGCAGATCTACCCGGACTCAGCACGCTGATTAGCCAGATTCTGTCGCAGAACAAGAGCGTCGCACACCTGAAAACCTCAGTGGTATTAAACCGCCTCAAAGAGAACGGTTTGATGATGCCGGAACGGCCTGCGTTGCCCTAAATTGGGGCAATCGCCTCTATTTGGTGCAAGAAAGGAATAATTCGCGCAATAAATCACAAGAAACGCACGAACCAACCAAATAAAGAATAACAAACGCATGAATCACGCATTATTTTCACTCATATAATTCAATGCGTTGCTCTTATTGCAGGCGATATTACATACAGGCCAGTCGCTAAGCGGCACTATCTGGTGCGATTCTTGCTTTGGTAAGCACATGTTTTTACGACAATCTGTTGAGTGCTCACCATGGATAACGTTATTCCCACACAAAAAATATCACACACGCTGCTGGAAGATATTCTGGCGATCTTGATTGGCACGCTGATGGTGTCGTTTGGCGTCATCCTGCTGCGTCAGGCTGGCGCACTCACCGGCGGCACCGCAGGCATGGCCTTCCTTATCCACTATCTAACCAACGTCTCCTTTGGTGTCGCCTTTTTCCTGCTGAACCTTCCCTTCTATTATCTGGCCTTACGCCGCATGGGGTGGGAATTCACGGTGAAAACCTTCTGCGCCGTCGGGCTGGTGTCGCTGTTTTCCGATCTGCACCCGATGTTCGTTCATTTTGATCAGCTCAACCCATTCTATGCCACGCTGTTTGGCAATATCATCACCGGTATTGGCTTCGTGGTGCTGTTCCGCCATAAGGCCAGCCTCGGCGGCATGAATATTCTGGCGCTGTATCTTCAGGACAAATATGGCCTGCGGGCGGGAAAACTCCAGATGGGCGTTGACGTTGTGATTGTGCTGACTTCCCTGTTCGTGGTAAGCATACCCATGTTGATTGCTTCGATTCTGGGGGCAACCATTCTGAACCTGATTATCGCGATGAATCATCGCCCTGGCCGTTATGCGGCCTGATTGTCCCCCACCATCGTCGGGGTTGCGGTACCCATAAAAATGACACACTCAGGAGAGCTACACTGTGTTTCAAAACGTTGATACCTATGCCGGAGATCCTATCCTGTCTCTGATGGAAAAATTCAAACAGGATCCAAGAGCAGATAAGATCAATTTGAGTATCGGGCTCTACTACAACGAGCAGAATATTATCCCGCAGCTGCGCTCCGTCAGTGCGGCTGAAAGCAGCCTGAAACAGCCAGCGCAGAGCGCGAGCTCTTATCTGCCGATGGAAGGGTTACAACCTTACCGTACCGCGATCCAACACCTGCTGTTTGGTGAAAACCACGCAGCGCTGGAAGCCGGTCGCATCGCCACCATCCAGACGCTGGGCGGTTCCGGTGCGCTGAAAGTGGGTGCGGATTTCCTGAAACGCTACTTCCCGAATTCAGAAGTGTGGGTCAGCGATCCAACATGGGAAAACCATATTGCGATTTTTGAGGGCGCGGGCTTTAACGTTCACACCTACCCGTATTTCGATGGCGAAAGCTTGGGCGTGAAATTTGACGCCATGCTGACCACGCTGCAAACGCTGCCAGCGCGCAGCATCGTACTGCTGCACCCGTGCTGCCACAACCCGACCGGTTCTGACCTCACCACCGAACAGTGGGATCGCGTCATTGAGGTCATCATCCAGCGTGAGCTGATTCCGTTTATGGACATCGCCTATCAGGGCTTTGGCCTCGGGATCGAGCAGGATGCCTATGCGATTCGCGCCGTTGCCAGCGCGGGCGTACCGGCACTCATCGCCAACTCGTTCTCCAAGATTTTCTCACTGTATAGTGAGCGCGTCGGCGGCCTTTCCGTGGTGTGTGACGATGCCGACAGCGCACAGCGCGTGCTGGGTCAGTTAAAAGCCACCGTCCGCCGCAACTACTCTTCCCCACCGAATTTCGGCGCCCAGGTGGTCTCTAAAGTCCTGAATGACGCGCAGTTGAACGCTGACTGGAAAGCGGAAGTCGAAGAGATGCGTACCCGCATTCTGAGCATGCGTCAGGAACTGGTGTCGGCACTGAAAAACGCGCTGCCGAACCGTAACTTCGACTATCTGCTCACCCAACGTGGCATGTTCAGCTACACCGGATTCAGCCCAGAACAGGTTGATCGTCTGCGTGAAGAATTCGGCGTCTACCTGATCGCCAGCGGCCGTATGTGTATGGCGGGGCTGAACCACAGCAACGTCCAGCGCGTCGCTGCGGCTTTCGCCGCAATTCAGTAAATCGTAAAATAATAAAGCCACTGGCTTAACCGGCTCACCGTTGTGAACTCGCTTAACTCAGTGGCTTGTGTGATAAAAATCCCATGACTCAACTACGCTACCTGAACGGCTACCCTCCGGCGATTGTTGCCCAAGTACAAACGCTCCTCGATCAAGGCAAACTCGGCCCCTGGCTGGAAAAAAGATATCCTGACCGTCATCAGATCCAGAGTGACAAGTCGCTCTATCAGTTTGTGGCCGAACTGAAACAGCGCTATCTAAAAAACGCCCCGGCGATATCAAAGGTGCTTTACGACAATAAACAGAACCCGATAAAAGGGACGCTGGGCACCAATACGTTTGTGGCACGTGTGCAAGGCGGAAAATTAAAATCCAACAATGAGATCAGAATAGCGACGCTATTTCGTGACGGGCCAGAAGATTTCCTGCGGATGATCGTGGTACACGAACTCGCCCACCTCAAAGAAAAAGATCACAACAAGGCCTTCTATCAACTCTGCTGCCATATGGACCCTGATTATCACCAGCTGGAATTTGATATGCGCATCTGGCTAAACTGGCGAGAAATAAATTCAGGTTAGGATCTATATTCCCTGCAAAAGGAAAGGCGGATTCGTCAGAAAAACAGAGTAAATCTGATTTTATTTTAATACGTTGATTTTTATTATTTCATATCGCGTAAAAATAACGCTGAGGTGAACGAAACCGCCGGGTGAGCGGCAGGACGCCGCGAAAGTCAGCGCCGCGTCGGGAACGCGTCGCTGTCGGCCCGACAGCGGAGTCGATCGCCGAAGGCACCGCTAAGCGGCGTTATTTCCCGCGAGAAGCCAGGGGCCACGGGGTGATGGCGATTGAACACCCCGTGTCGGGCGCATACGACTCACGTTGCAAATAATCGCATTCGTCAACGCGCACGAAACTCTCTCTTTGCGGGCATAAATCACTATCTCGCTGATCTATATGTTGATATGACATTTTATTTCTATCGTGTCAATTCCGCTGGGCAGTTAGAACTTTATTACGAAGTGACCTTAACCGATGCGAGCATTGTCGACGTCACCTGTGTCTATCCACACGTCATCGATAACAACGACATCATGCCGTATGAAAAAGTCCAGCTGAAATATAAAACCATAGCATGGAACCACAAAATCGCGGGAACGTCGGGTTACAGTATTTGGGAGGAAATGAGCCTCTAAGATTTATGGCCTTTGATAACAGGCACATCTTATTAGTTGTGCTTGTTATTCACCATTCATCACAAATAGAGATATTTTTCACATACTTATTAGGATCCATCCAGGAGTGTTTAGGGCAGATTTCATAGCCTTGATGGCTAAGGCTATGTGACATATATATCGATAATAACAAACTCACCACGGCACCAATTATAGCGATTACTGCTAGTCTATCCGCTAATTTATTATTCATTCTTGGTAATTCATTTTTCATTGCAGAATAAAATGCCAAATATGAAAAATAGAATAATAGCGGCATTGCAAATGCTAGAACGCCAACTTTCCAAGAGAAAGTGATTACATCACTTAATGTAAAGAAAGCTAAATATCCACTTAAAGAAAACCAACATCCCCAGCAGGAAATAATAGCAATAAACACTGAAAATGTACCAACTAATGGCCTATTTACCTTAACCACGACTGACTCCCCCCTAGGCATGAAAAAATATTCCCTATCAGACGTCCATTTTTCTTCTTACTCTTTACAAAGAGCGATGTCTTTCACATACTTATTGGGAGCTATCCATGAGTTCTTGGGACAGATTTTATAACCCTGCTCATTAAGGCTATAAGTGATATACATAGATGAAAATAAACTCACCGCAGCACCAAAAATAGCAAATATAACCGATACATTTGAAATTTTATTATTCATTTTAATTAGTCTATTTTTTACAGCAGAAAAAAAACCAAAATAAGAAAACTGGAACACTATTGGGACTAGAAAAATTACCACCCCGAGTTTCCATGAAAATGAAATAACATCATTTAGATTAAAGAAATCAATATACCCGCTTAAAGAGAACCATCCTCCCCAGCATGAAAGAATAAAAATAAAAACTGAATATATGAAAAAAAATGGTCTATTTATCTTAACCACGACTGACTCTCCCCCATGCATGAAAGAATTGATCGGGATGGTATGGTGTATATTGTATTTTATGCGATTTCAAATTTTTTATTATCGTCTCACTTATTTTATACTCATTATCCAACCATAGTAATGAAAGACTGACTATCACCCCAATAGCAAAGATGCCAAAAGCAATGCCAATAACACTGAACCCCGTAGCCATAAGTCCAGTCGCTAATGTTTTTGCTCCCCAGGCAACCCCAACCGATACAGCCAGTTTTTCCGCATCCATCGTTAAATTAACAAAGAAATCGGTTAGGACGTATTCATCTTTCAACATCAACTCAACGGCTCGATAAGCGGCTGAAAAAATAATGCAGAACCTTGCCCCAGTCGCAATACCGCTTTCAATACCTTTCGTACCAATCCCCATATCGAGTATTTTTTGGTTACCGACTAAATATCGGGTGGCATCTAAATATTTCCTTACCCCCGGATAGCCAGATAATTTTATGTACTTACTGCCATTCTTCCCGACATATTCCGTTGCCGTGACGCCGAACCCTTTCATCTCCACCACGATTCGGCTCACAGACACGGCTTCTGCGATGTTTCCGGCAAACGATGAAACAGGATCGGTACAGCCAAACATGGCCGTTTTCCACGATTGATTAGGGTTAGGTGTGCATAACGTCTGTAAAAAATACGCCGCTTCCTGCGCAGTTAATATGGCATGAATGTTATCGTTATTTATTTCATTGAGTTGAGCATGTAATTTCTGATAGTTAATATCAGCATGCTGCTTTTTAAAATCAAGATGATCTTCTAACCGATAGTCATCATCAACAAGTGTTTTTAAAACCGGATCGTATTTCACAGCCACTCACTCCCTTGAATTTGACTTAAGTCAACGCACTATTTCCCTGTAAGGGAACTTTAACGGAAAAATGATGATTTTTAAATATTAATAATGCCCAATTCGCAATTTTCCATTCCCCACAAAGAAACCCGTTACTTAAAAATGTTACGAAAAAAGGGAATCAAAAATACGTTATTTAAAGACGATAACGCATCAAACACTGCCGATAGTGCTACCTCGATAAGAGCCAGATCATGGTGCTTAAAACTGGGGATAAACTGCCTGTACGGCAGTGAACACGAACCGGAATACTCAGGCTCGCTACGTTTCTTTCTCAGCTGCCTATCCGGCAGTGAACCTCAGCCGAGTTGCAAGTTTATCGAGTTTAAATTTCTAAGCTGCCTATACGGCAGTGAACATTATTATGCTGGCCGATAGATTCACGATGATTTTCTAAGCTGCCTATGCGGCAGTGAACTGTTAACCAAGCTCAATGTACCCGTTGCCACTTTTCTAAGCTGCCTATGCGGCAGTGAACATTGACCAGCTACGTTTTCATAATCGAATTATTTTTCTAAGCTGCCTATCCGGCAGTGAACCCGCGAAACATGGCGGGCTGATGGCGGTCATTTTTCTAAGCTGCCTATACGGCAGTGAACGTGCGAGTCGTGACCCGTCAGCATTGCTGGTTTTTCTAAGCTGCCTATACGGCAGTGAACGCAGTATCTGCATGATCTTTGGCAGAACTCAGTTTCTAAGCTGCCTATACGGCAGTGAACTTCTGCTATTTGTGCATCTGATTTAGAGCGTATTTCTAAGCTGCCTATCCGGCAGTGAACTCTTACCAGCTAATCACTGGTTCTCTGCGTACTTTTCTAAGCTGCCTATCCGGCAGTGAACCCTCGCGTATTGTCTCGCTTGTAATTATGAAATTTCTAAGCTGCCTATCCGGCAGTGAACCTTTAATCGGGCTAACTGCTTTAAAAAAACCATTTCTAAGCTGCCTATCCGGCAGTGAACATTGATTCAAGCGTATGTAATTTTCCGTTGCGTTTCTAAGCTGCCTATCCGGCAGTGAACAAATAATTTCCGCTAAGCCCATTAATGAACGTTTTCTAAGCTGCCTATCCGGCAGTGAACTAAGTCTCGAGCAGGATCGGCGTTGCGAGTTCATTTCTAAGCTGCCTATCCGGCAGTGAACCGTTTCCCGATCACTCTAACGGTTTGTTTTATTAGCAGCAATTGCCGTTTTCCCTGCAAAAACCCTTTTTTTCCGTCCTTTCGTAACCTATTGATTTTTAATCCTGTGAAACAGGCCAAATAAAAAGGGTCTGCGTCTGGGTAATATTTTTGGCAGCCACCACTTTCCCAGAATATTTGTGATAGTCTGATTTTCGTTAGTTTTCTGAAGATTATATTTTTCTTATCAAATAGTTAGCCTGCGATTTATTCGCTGGCGTCACAGCTATTATCGATTGCGGCAGAAAATACATTATGGATAACGCCTTTAGCCCTTCGGACTTAAAAACTATTCTGCATTCCAAACGCGCCAATGTTTATTACCTCCAGCATTGCCGTATTCTCATTAACGGTGGTCGTGTCGAATATGTCACGGAAGAGGGAAATCAGTCTCTGTACTGGAATATTCCCATCGCCAATACCAGCGTGGTGATGCTGGGAACCGGCACCTCCGTCACGCAGGCAGCGATGCGGGAATTTGCCAGAGCCGGTGTGATGGTTGGCTTTTGTGGCGGCGGCGGCACACCGCTGTTTGCGGCCAACGAGGCGGAAGTCGCGGTATCCTGGCTATCGCCACAGAGCGAATATCGGCCAACTGAGTATTTGCAGGACTGGGTCAGCTTTTGGTTCGATGATGAGAAAAGGCTGGCCGCCGCCATCGCTTTTCAACAGGTGCGGGTAGCACAAATTCGTCAGCACTGGCTGGGCTCGCGCCTGTCCCGCGAATCCCGCTTTACCTTTAAGGCCGACCATCTTCAGGCGCTTCTTGATCGCTATGAAAAAGGGCTAACCGACTGCCGTAGCAGCAATGACGTGCTGGTGCAGGAAGCGATGATGACCAAAGCCCTGTACAAACTGGCCGCTAATGCCGTGAGCTATGGCGACTTTACCCGTGCCAAACGCGGCGGCGGCACCGATCTGGCTAACCGCTTTCTCGATCACGGCAACTATCTGGCTTATGGGCTGGCTGCCGTCGCAACATGGGTGCTGGGTCTGCCGCACGGGTTAGCCGTGTTACACGGTAAAACTCGCCGCGGCGGGCTGGTATTCGACGTTGCCGATTTAATTAAGGACGCACTCGTACTACCGCAGGCGTTTATTGCCGCAATGGAAGGCGAAGATGAGCAAGAATTTCGTCAGCGCTGCCTGACCGCATTTCAACAATCCGAGGCGCTGGATGTGATGATCGGCAGCTTGCAGGATGTCGCTAGCAAGCTGAGTCAGGTGGGTCGATGAACATTCTGCTGATTTCAGAATGCAATAAGCGCGCGCTGATCGAAACCCGCCGGATACTGGATCAGTTTGCTGAACGCAAGGGCGAGCGCACGTGGCAAACCGCTATTACGCAGGAAGGGCTGAACACGCTACGCAAGCTGTTGCGCAAAACGGCGCGTCGTAACACGGCCGTCGCCTGTCACTGGGTTCGCAGTGCGAATCATACGGAACTGCTGTGGATCGTCGGTAATTTACGGCGTTTTAATGCACAAGGGAGCGTGCCGACCAACACCACCAGCCGCGATATTCTGCGCTCGCAAGATGAAAACCCGTGGCACAGCGCCGAAGTGTTTAGCCTGCTGGCGGCTATTGCTGGGTTATTTCACGATGTCGGCAAGGCCAATGCGCTATTCCAGTCAGGGTTGAGCGGCGCAGGCCCACGTAGCCAACCGTATCGTCATGAGTGGGTATCGCTGCGGCTATTTCAGGCTTTCGTGGGGGAGCAAGACGACAAAGGCTGGTTAACCGCACTCAGTAGCATCACTTCGGAAGCCGAAGTCGCTTTGCTCGCCAGCCTAAAGCAAGATACGCCAGCAGTGAACGACACGCCATTTCTGACCCTGCCACCGCTGGCGCAGGTTATCGCCTGGCTGATTGTGTCACACCATCGGCTGCCGGTGTTTAACGTCCCTAAAACACCCGATCCAAACAGCAACGCGCCGGATTTGGGCCATTCGGATACCTGGCTAACCGAACACCTTTCTCCACGCTGGAACGCGCTTAACCATCGCAATCCCGATGTCACGCCGTCCGATCTTGAGCGAAACTGGCAGTTTCCGCATGGCACACCGCTGCGCAGCAGCGTCTGGCGTGAGAAGGCGCACAAGTTTGCGGGTCGAGCGCTAAAGCTCCCCTCATTCATGCATTTCGCTCAGTTAGATCAACGGCTGACCGTGCATCTGGCGCGTCTCGCACTCATGCTGGCTGACCACCATTATTCAGCAGGCGATCCAACAGCGGGCTGGCAGGATCCCGCTTATCCGGTTTGGGCGAACACCGATCATCGTGGCAGTAAACCTGAATGTAAACAGAAGCTGGACGAACACTGCGTCGGCGTCGGGCAAAATGCTCTGCTGCTGGGCCGCAGCCTGCCGAACCTGCGCGACACGCTACCCGCAATTACTCGCCACAAAGGATTTCGTCAGCGCAGCACGCACCCGCGCTTTCGCTGGCAGGATCGCGCATTCGATCTCGCCTGTTCTATTCGCGAATCCAGCAAGCAGCATGGATTTTTCGGCATCAACATGGCCTCGACAGGCCGGGGGAAAACCTTCGCTAACGCTCGAATTATGTATGGCTTGTCGGACGAAGCACTCGGCTGTCGCTTCTCGGTCGCACTGGGGCTGCGAACACTGACGCTGCAAACCGGCGATGCGCTGCGGCAGCGTCTAAAGCTGGAAGAGGACGACTTAGCGGTGCTGATTGGTTCACAGGCCGTGCAAGATCTCCATGAAATGCAGTTGGAAAATGAGACACGCCAACAAAACACAGCGCAGACGGGCAGTGAATCCGCCGATCCACTGTTCTCTGAACATCAATATGTCCGTTACGACGGTTCGCTGGATGATGGTCGTTTAAAGACGTGGCTGGAACGTAGCCCAACCCTGCATCAATTACTGAGTGCGCCGGTGCTGATCACCACCATCGACCACCTGATGCCCGCCACAGAAAGTCTGCGCGGCGGCCACCAGATTGCCCCAATGCTAAGACTATTAACCGCCGATCTGGTGCTGGATGAACCGGATGATTTTGGTCTGGAAGATCTGCCTGCGCTGTGCCGACTGGTGAACTGGGCTGGAATGTTGGGCTCACGCGTGCTGCTGTCATCAGCCACGTTGCCACCGGCGTTAATTTGTGCGCTGTTCGGTGCCTATCTTGATGGCCGTGCTGCCTGGCAGCAGGCTTACGGTACACCGAATACGCCCTTGAACGTGTGCTGCGGCTGGTTTGATGAATTTGATTGTCAGCATGAGCAGTACGGCGATGTGAAAGGATTCATGACCCAGCATGATGCGTTCGTTCAGCAGCGACTGAAGAGTCTTATCAAAGAGGAACTCCCGCTCCGGCTAGCTTCCATTGTTCCCGTCAGCAGCCCCAGCAAAAATAAAGATGATGTTCATCTGGCCGTCGCACAGGCGATCCACCCGCTGATACGCGATTTGCACTTACAGCACCATCAGCAGAATAAGAGCGGAAAAATCGTCTCGCTGGGGCTGGTCAGAACGGCAAACATCAACCCGTTGGTTGCCGTCGCCCGCCAGTTGCTTGCCATCCCCTCACCGCCGGACACCTGTATTCATTACTGCATTTATCACAGCCAACATCCGTTGGCGATGCGTTCCTATATTGAGCAACGGCTTGATGCCGCGCTGATGCGTAACGACGCCGAGGCGCTATGGCAGGTCGATGAAATTCGTCAGGCGATAGAAAACACACCACAGCAGCATCATATCTTTGTGGTGCTGGCGACCTCGGTCGCCGAAGTGGGTAGAGATCATGATTACGATTGGGCGATTGTCGAACCCAGCTCAATGCGTTCATTCATCCAACTCGCCGGACGAATATTGCGCCATCGGCAGGATGAACAGCATGTGCCTAAAACCCCCAATATCTGCCTACTTAGCCACAATATTCGCGCGCTGAGAGGGGAAGATATCGCGTACTGTAAACCCGGCTTTGAGTCAAAAGACGAACGGCTGGATACGCACGACCTTCGTCATCTATTGCAGGAGGAGGACTACCGTCATCTCAACGCCGTCCCGCGCATTGTGCAACCGCCGGCCCTCACCAAACCGTTTTCACTGGTGGCGTTAGAACATGCTGTTTTAGGAAAAACGCTGCTTGGTCTCAAAAATCAAAAGCTCGATGGCCTGAAACGCCCGCCCGCCGCCTTCTGGTGGCGCGCACATCCGCACTGGAACGGTGAATTACAGCGGCGCACGCCCTTTCGAAAATCCGACAGAGATGAACCGTACACCCTGTGGATCGCCGATGACGATGAAGATGCCGTTTTCATGATACCGGACGACGGCCCCAGCGGCTGGAAGCCAAGCGATGTGATCCGCCCCACGTCACTGCACATGGCAGAGGGCGTTTGTGCGTGGATCGATCCCGACTACCACGCCTTATACCAACGGCTGGCGGATGAGAAACAGTGGGAACTCGAACGGGTTAGCGCTCGCTTCGGCGAAATCCGCCTGCGGGAAGACGAGGAAAAAGACTGGCTCTGGCACCCACTGCTGGGAGTGTTTGGACAGTGACAAGAATAACAATAGGAGGAGGAATGGAAGAAAGCAGACTGACACGGTTCATCGTGTCCTACATCAGCACGCGAAAGCAGGCCAAACTGGATGCGTTCGATAAAGAAGCGGAGAAGAAGCGTGCGACGCTCAGCGGTGAAGCGTTAGCCGCAGAGGAATTGGATCTAGCCGAGAAGCGGCGAGAGATCGAGCAAAAACATGAGGTTCGCGCGTGGTTAAGCGATGCTGCCAGCCGCGCTGGACAAATCAGCCTGGTCACCCACGCGCTGAAATTTACCCACAGCGATGCCAAAGGCACCAGCGTCTTTAGCGCTGAAACGGTAACAGAGGCCAAAACGCTCTCCACTGCGACGCTGGCACAACCCGCTATCGATGCCGTGGGAAACGCCGCCGCCCTTGATGTCGCCAAACTGCTCCAGACTCAACACGACGGGGATTCGCTGGTCGCGGCGCTACAGCGTGGCGATCACCGTGCATTAGAAGCACTGGCAGAAACCCCGGAACAGCTCGCACAGTGGCTGGCAGGGTTTCAGCAGGTCTTCACCGATCGCCAGCCCAGTTCACATAAGCTAGCCAAACAGATCTATTTCCCAACAGAAAACGGTGAATATCATCTGCTCAGCCCACTTTACTCTTCTTCACTGGCGCAAGCGCTCCACCAGCGGATTAACACCATGCGCTTTGGTGACGAAGCCAAAGCGATCCGTCAGGCGCAAAAAGCAAATCAGTGGCACGACCAGCTCGCCATCAGCTACCCCTATCTGGCAGTACAGAATATGGGCGGCACCAAGCCGCAAAATATTTCCTCACTCAATAGCAGCCGCAGCGGCCGTTCCTATTTGCTCAGCAGCGCACCGCCACAGTGGAACAGCATTGAAAAACCACCACAGCAGCATGACTCTATTTTCCGTCCACGCGGCGAGGTGGACTATCACACCCGAGCGACCTTAGCGCAGATGCAGCGCTTTTTGCTTAGCGTCAAAGAGGTGGAAAACAATCGCGACATTCGTCAACAGCGCCTGCGTTATCTCGACCAGTTGATCGATCAGCTCTTCTTTTATGTCGCCAGCGTCCAAAACCTGCCCTCCGGCTGGAGCACAGAGTCTGAACTGAAACGCGCCCAGCAGCTGTGGCTCGATCCTTATCGTGCAGAAACGGATACGGTTTTCCGCCGCGAGCGTGAAGCAGGAGACTGGCAAAAGGCCGTGGCCTACGATTTTGGCCGCTGGCTGAACCGTCGGCTCAAGCATGAAGATTTGATCTTCGGCGAAGTCGAACGCCGCGAATGGTCTACCGCTGCGCTGTTCAAGCGCCGGATGCGTGAAATGGAAAGCGCACTGAAAGAGGATCTGGCATGAGCACATTACTTATCCTGCGGCGTATCAAGGTCGAAAATGCCAACGCCATCGCCGGGCTGACCTATGGCTTCCCCGCTATTACGCACTTTCTTGGTTTTACCCATGCGCTGTCACGCAAGTTACAGGCCAGCCACGGGTTGACGCTGGACGGCTGCGGCGTGGTGAGCCATCAACATCAGCTACACGCCTACGGTTCTAGCTGGGAACGGAGTTTTGCCCTGACCCGCAATCCATTGACCAAAGAAGCGAAAACCGCCGCCTTCAATGAAGAAGGCCGTATGCACATGACCGTCTCGCTGTTAATCCGCTGCGAGGGCCAGATCCCGGCGGATACCACGGCATTGCGTGATTTCCTCACCCAGCAGGCACAGTGCCAGCGGCTGGCGGGCGGCACGATTGTCGATATCGAGCGCGTCATCCTTCAGTCATTACCCAACGACGAAGCGGAAACCCGTAAAGTTATGCGCCGTTTGTTACCTGGCTTTGTACTAAAAGATCGCACATCGCTGCTGTATGACCATTTCCAGACGCTACAGCAGGATAATCCGCAAGCGGAACTGATTGATGCCTGGCTGGATTTTGCCGCGTTAAAAATGCGGTCAGAGCGCGATCCCAACGGGAGCAATGTACAGTGGCAGTACCAACCCAAACCCGGTGGTGGCGGCTTCCTGATCCCGTTAATGGTCGGTTACCGCGCTATTTCGCCGCTTTATGCACCCGGTGAAGTCGATAAAACCCGCGATCCGCACACGCCATTCTGTTTTGCCGAAGCCGCCTACGGCATCGGGGAATGGCAAGGCGCGCATCGCATCAGTGATATCGGCCAGATATTCTGGGAGTACGACTATCAGAACGGCGATTATCACTGCCACCAATTAGCAGACACCCATTCAGCAGCAGAAGACACTTCCTACGAATTCGATTACTAAAAAGGACGACATCATGGCAAAAGCACCAACAAGTTTAAAAACTGCATCGGTACTGGCTTTTGAACGCAAGCTGGCGAATTCGGACGCGGTAATGTACGCAGGCAACTGGGCGCAGCAGGATAGCTGGACACCTATTGCCATTCAGGAGAAATCGGTGCGCGGGACGATCTCCAACCGCCTGAAAAATGCCCTCACCAGCGACCCGGCCAAGCTGGATGCAGAAATCCAAAAAGCCAACCTGCAAACCGTAGACGTTGCCGCCCTTCCCTTCGGTGCCGATACCCTGAAAGTCGTGTTTACTCTGCGGGTGCTGGGTAACCTCGCGCAGCCTTCGGTCTGTAACGATCAGGATTATCAAACCGCGTTGGGTAACATCATCACCGGATACGCTCAGGATCAGGGTTTTGGCACACTGGCGGCACGCTATGCGGAAAATATCGCAAATGGTCGTTTTCTGTGGCGCAACCGCGTCGGGGCGGAAGCCATTCGCGTGGTGGTGACCACAGGTGAACAACGCTGGGAATTTAACGGCGAAGACTATTCACTGCGTGAGTTCAGCCAGCCAACAGGTGACCTTGCAGCACTGGCACAGGCGATTGAGCAAGGGCTAGCTGGCGACTCATCGGTGCTTTTTACCGTGGAAGCCTATGTGCAGCTCGGCAACGGTCAGGAAGTCTTCCCTTCTCAGGAACTGGTGCTTGACGACAAAGCACGCAATGGCAAGAGCAAGATCCTCTATCAGGTCAATGACGTCGCCGCGATTCACTCACAGAAAATCGGTAACGCGTTGCGTACCGTTGATGACTGGTATCCCGCGGCGGATGAGGCTGGCCCAATTGCCGTCGAACCTTACGGTTCCGTCACCAGTCGGGGTAAAGCCTACCGCCAGCCCAAAGAGAAGATGGATTTTTACACGCTGCTGGATAACTGGGTGATTAAAGGGGATGTTCCTGCACCGGAGCAGCAGCATTACGTGATTGCCACGCTAATTCGCGGCGGCGTGTTCGGTGAAAAAGGCGAATAAGGTGGCGGTATGGATCACTACATTGATATTCGCGTCCAGCCCGATCCCGAGTTCACGGCCTCGCAGCTCTTGAACGCGCTGTTTGCCAAACTGCACCGAGTGCTCGGACAGGTGGCGGATGGCAAGATTGGGATCAGCTTTCCCAACGTGGGTAAAACGCTGGGGGAATGTCTGCGACTGCACGGTACAAAAGAGGCGCTCTCTACGTTGGAGCAAACGGCCTGGCTGAAAGGGTTGCGGGATTATACGCGGGTTTCTGAGTGTAAAGCCGTACCCAACGGCGTGAAATTTCGCACCGTACGCCGCGTTCAGTTCAAGAGCAGCGCTAAACGGTTGCGCCGACGCTCGGTGAACAAAGGCTGGCTAACGGAAGCGGAAGCCGCAGCACGAATTCCCGACGCGGTGGAAAAACGCAGCGCACTGCCATTTGTGCAAATTAAGAGCTTGTCCAACGGGCAGATGTTTTTCGTGTTTGTGGAACATGGCCCGCTACAGGACGCCCCTGTCGCCGGCCGCTTCTCTTCCTACGGTTTAAGCGCAGAAGCTACCGTTCCCTGGTTCTGACCCTTTTTTGGCGACCAGCTGCAAGTTATTGATTTTTAATTGCGGTTGGTCGCCCTAATAAAAAAGGGTTTTCCGCGATAAAATGAATATTCTCTTTAACAATCTGGTGGTTAGCGTAAAACCGTAACGGTTCACTGCCGTATAGGCAGCTTAGAAAAGCTTAAGCAGGTATTCCCCGCTGCAAGTCAAGTTCACTGCCGTATAGGCAGCTTAGAAATGGATAACTTTTTGACATAACTGTACCTCAAAGTTCACTGCCGTATAGGCAGCTTAGAAAATGATGCTACGGAAGAAGTTAAAGCAGGAGCAGTTCACTGCCGTATAGGCAGCTTAGAAAGTCAGAGATTCATCATTGCAGCGCTAAAAGAAGTTCACTGCCGTATAGGCAGCTTAGAAAACAGGCGATGTTGTTGAATCTGTAATGACAGCGTTCACTGCCGTATAGGCAGCTTAGAAAAGATTCCAGCAGCAAATATCGAAATCCATCACGTTCACTGCCGTATAGGCAGCTTAGAAAGGACGCCCAAGTTGCTAACACGGCCCAGCGTAGTTCACTGCCGTATAGGCAGCTTAGAAAGCGTTGTTGAATGAGCCTACAAAAGAAAGCCCGTTCACTGCCGTATAGGCAGCTTAGAAATGACAGCACTAATCCGTACCTGAATGGTCGCCGTTCACTGCCGCGCAGGCAGCTTAACAAATATCAGGATGTTCACTTCGCCAGACATCATCCGGTCAGACTGGCCGATTATTTAACCCAGTCTTCCAACGTCAGTCCCGGTACTCGCTCAAATTCTCTCAGATTATTGGTGACCAATATGGCCTTAGCGCTGATAGCATGACCAGCGATGGCCGTATCGTTTGGGCCAATAGGCGTGCCAGCAGCGGCTAGTGCGATTTTAATTTTTGTGGTGGCGTCTACCGCAGCGCTATCCCAGGGTAATACCGCATCAAGCCGACGACAGAAAGCATCAACGAGTTGCATATGGCGCGGCGAGGCTTTTTTGCCAACCGCCCCGAAACGCATTTCAGCGTAAGTGATGGCAGAAACCACGATCCGATCACGCCGCAATGTGCACTGCTGTAACTTGTCAATCACCGCTGTTGGGTGTTCACGCATAATGAAGGAACAGATATTGGTATCCAGCATGAACAAACGACTCACAGCTCGAATCTCCCTTCTTCGACTACATCCTGACGTTCTGTCATAAAGTCAGCGTCAGCGCGCTCTTCTTGCAGAAACGAATGCCAATTGGGTTTGACCGGACGCAGCATGATGGTATCCCCCTCACGCACGATCTCCAGTTCGTTGACCCCTTCAAAGTCCATATCACGCGGCAAGCGAATGGCACGGTTGTTACCGTTTTTAAATACCGAAACAATACGCATGATGCACCTCCTTCTTCATATAAAATGAAGCCAGCCACTTACCGTTTATTATTGCTGGCTAAAACATAAGCTAAGTATAGATATTAATCATTCGATTGTATATTCATAGCATATGCAGATACCTGGCATAGGCCTATCGAAATACGTTCATGACCTTTTTTACGCATCACTGTAACTCATTGATTTTTAATTCCTATTAGCGCTACGATAAAAAAGGTTTTTTTGGGGGAGAATGTCTTATTTCCTTTTAAATTTAGGTAACTACCGTAAAATATGAACGGTTCACTGCCGCATAGGCAGCTTAGAAAAATTACTCAATCCCTTGCGGTGTAGGCTGATAGTTCACTGCCGTATAGGCAGCTTAGAAATGATCGAACCGAGGCCCATACCAGTAATCAGCATTCACTGTGGGTAGGCCACGCATCAATTACTGACGTTCAAGAGTGTAGACATCAACTACCGATGTTCAGCTCTTTGATTTTACGCCAAAGGGTTGTTGAGCTTATACCAAGAATGACGGAAGCTTTCGCTCGATCGCCGTTAGTGTTTTTCATAACGCTATCGATAAGAATCCTTTCCTGTTTTTTCAACAAATCAGTCTCATCTCCCTCGAATTTCATCCCTGAACTGCAAACCAAATTTTTAGTATGAGCAGAATCTATTCTACCGATTGATATAAGGCTATTCTTATCAACGACATCGATATCAAGCAAAACAACCAATCTATGTATGATGGCTTGTAACTCACGCACATTCCCAGGCCATGGGTAGCTATTTAGAAAATCCACAGCATCATTCGTAAATATTAATTTTTTACCGTGGCGAGTTAGGAGATCGTGAATAATTAACATCACATCACCAGAACGTTCATGCAGTGCTGGCAGTTTCAATTCAAGTATATTAATCCTGTAGTACAAATCTTGCCTGAAAGTACCAGCATTCACTGATTCAGCAAGCTCTTTATTGCTGGCCGTAATAAGACGAAAACCAGCCGTAATCAAAGTATCACCACCTAAACGCGTAAATTGCTTTTCCTGAAGCACCCTTAATAACTTCACTTGAACAGATAAAGGTGCCTCGCTGATTTCATCAATAAAAACAGTTCCATTCATTGCCATCTCAAATATACCAGGCTTCCCTCCTTTACGTGCATCGGTAAATGCACCTTCGGCATATCCAAATAATTCACTTTCAAGTATACTTTCAGGAATCGCTGCGCAATTTATTGCAATGAATGCTTCTTCACTTCTGGTACTGGCATGATGAATACTTTGTGCAAAGAGTTCTTTCCCTGTACCAGTATCGCCAAAAATATTAATAGGAAAATCATTGCAAGAATAAACCTTAGCTTTCCTAATCGTATCGACAATAATATCAGAATTGCCAATAATATCAGAAAAAGTGTAATGCGTATAAAACCCACCAGATCGAGATTTTTTATTACCCCTCGTATAAACCTGAGGTGACTCTTGTTTAAACCCAGTTATCACACTAAAAAAATCTTGTTTTTGTGAAAAGTGATTAACTGTCAGACTTATCAATTCACCATCAATTTCCACATTATGATCTTTAAGAGACACCTCATTTATTATACTACCGAAAATACTTTTAAAATCATCTTTTTTAAAAAGCTTATCACCCACATTGCATTTAAATAACATCACACCTTTAGTATTTACGCTAATCACCTCACCGACTTGGTCTATACACATAATAGCTTCTCGAGACTGATTCAATGCTGAAAAACTCATTGACAGCTTAAAACTCTCTTTCTTTATATATTTCAACAGACCCAGTGATTCATTAAGAGCCTGTTCTATAGATATGTTGTCGGTATCGCCCATAACGACATTGAGATTATACTTCTTTGCCATTTCAGCAACAGCAAGGCCACCAATAACAAGTTGATAATCGTTGTCCGCAAGATTTTTAACAACACTCTCTATATCATAATGATTATAAACCTGACATATTTTAAACTCTTCTCCCGTTATGTTCTGATAATGTCTTAGCACATTACAGAACTGAGGAAAACCTACAACAGCTATTTTTTTTGTTTTATTTTTCGCTTCTTTAATCGTCCTATAGATACCGTGAAAGTCATGCGCGATATCGATGATAGGAATGTTGACGCTATTTCTTAACAGTGCGGCAGTCCCCCCACGACTGATGATTACTTTAGTTCCGTTACTGATAAAATCAAAAGCTTTATCTACAACATCAAAATAATCAAACTCATAGACAGGAATGTCCAAATTCCGTTCCACCAAGACATTAAGAATTCTCTGTGTAATCGTTTTTGAAACTGAAAAAATAATAATATCATTGTTTTTCATATCGTATCCGCACATATCACGTTCAATGAGTTAATTATATAGGCAGATTGTTTTTATCAACAACAGAAAAATGATGAAACATATTGACAATACATTTCATCATAAATAAAAAAGCCCTGAGACAATCAATTCAGGGCTTAACTTCGGTGTGTAACACAAAATTAGAATTTCATACGACGATATACAATTGATCCATTACATATCGTAGCACAGTTGTCGATATAGCGATCACCTTCAACCCTTACACCGTGCGTATCCTCAAATATTACGTTCTTTTTATTTATCTTAACGATCGAGATGTCTGCTAATGCACCTGGCTGCAATGAACCAATCTGCCCTTGCATTTTCATTAGTCGCGCAGGTGTCGACGTAACAGAGCGAACAATATCAAAGAACGACATTCCCATATTGAGATATTTTGACATAACAAACAATAGGCTATAAACCTTGTCCGTACGTAGACTATTTTTCTGCGTTAAATCAGTACTGATGATATCAGGTAAAAAGCCTTGCTCAATTGCGGTACTCGCAACCTTGAAGTCAAAATGCGCGACACCATTTGAACAATCAAAGATTACACCTCTGCTTTTTGCCTCTTTAATCGAGGGGTAAAGTTCTCCTGATTCATCAAGAATCGAGTTACCAGTACCATGAAAGCAATGGGCATAAATATCGTCACCGTTGAAATGCTGAATGAGCTCATCTGCTGACATCAAGGAATCCGTAACATGTACACAAATTGATGTATTCAACTCACGAGCCAATTTAACCGTCGCAAAGAAGGGATCGCTAGAGTAATTTTTTCCTTTAGCGATATCCTGGCTATAGCGTAATTTAATCCCCAAAATATTTTCTTTATTTTCTTCCAACGTTTGAGCAATTTTCCCTACGTTGTAATTAGCTGGATTGGTATTTTCGAGATACCCTGTCACTCCTCCGCCCAGCGTTGATAATCCGACATTAACGACATTGAGGTAACTTTTTATTTTTACCATTGATGTATTAATGACAGAATTACGGAATAGAGGATAGTTTACCCATCCGCTACTTCCTGCATCTACCATGCTGGTCACCCCATTCGGCAGGCAAACAACATCAGGATTTACACTAATTGCGGTACCACCATGAAAAACATGTGCATGAAAATCAATCAACCCGGGTAGCACAATACAGCCCGCAGCATCAATCACGGTTTCAGCCTGCGAGACATCAGCATGGTCTAAATCAACAATTCGGTTGCCAATAATACCGACATTACGATTAATGTAGTTATCAGTATCAATATCAGCGATTAGCCCATTCTTAATCAGAATATCCAGCTTCATTTCACGATCTCCATTAAATACCGATAAATTTCCAGTAAGGGATGCCAATAAGGAAATACACCAGGACGTTGATGAGAACCATAATAGTTCCAAGCAACCAGAAGGTTTTTTGTGGGACATAACCACTTGAGAAAGTAAATACGCCCGCACCGTTACCATAATGCGTCAGCAGGGCACCGTAACCCGCGGAGAATGCAAGAGAAAGTGCGACATACATCGGATGAGCCTGCGTAGTCATACCTAGGGTAAACAACACCGGGTAGAAGGAGACAACAAATGCACTATTCGATACAAAGAAGTAGCGTACTGCAAGGCTGATAAAGACCAACACACCAATCGAACTGATCTCACTGAGATGAGAGAGATCGAGATAACCTTTAATCACTTCGACAAGGTAAACATAAAAACCACCTTTCGACAGTGCAATAGCACAGCCATAGAATGCGCCATACCAAACAAAAGTCTGCCACGCCGCTTTTTCAGTAACAACATCATTCCAACTCAGCACACGGAACAACAACAAGCATGCAAGGAAGGCAAGACCTACCGGAATAAAATCGATCCCTGTGACAGACCCCGTCATCCAGCCCAAAACACCTAAAATGAAGAAGACAATGAGCAATTTCTCTTCACGCTTTACTGGGCCAAGTTCCCGAAGGCCTTGCTCTGCAATCTCATTGACGTTAGCGATGGTTTTTAATTCTGGCGCATAAAGCTTGTAAAGAACCCAGGGTGCAATAAGCAATATTATCCCGGCCGGCACAATAGAGGCTTTGAACCAAGTCATCCATTCGAGATTCACTTTCATGATCTCATTAGCCAGCGAGACCGTAATTGAATTAGTCGCCATTCCCGTCAAGAATAGGGTCGATGTCCCCATAGAAACGACATACATTAAAATGGTGAGATACGCACCAATTTTACGACTTCCGCTTTCAGGTTTAGAGCCGAGCGCTTCGGCAATATTCCTAAATATAGGGTAAGTAATACCGCCAGATCGGGACATATTTGACCCGGTTGCTGGTGCAAGCAGTGTATCGGTTACCATCATCAGGTAGCCAAGCGTCAGCGTATTTTTTCCGTAGCGTTTCAATAAAAGATAAGCAAGGCGTTTACCCAAACCGGTAATTACGAATGCTTTGCAAATAATGAAAGCACTGATAATAAACCACACCATTGGGCTACCGAAGCCAGCAAATAATGGCGCAGGTTCAATAACCAGTGAAGCAAACCCTAAAATAATCAGCATAATAACTGAATCGGTAAAAGGGCGAAGAACCAGACCACATAGCATTGCGAGATAAATACCGACGATATGCCACGTTTGGGCCGACACCCCCTCAGGGTGAGGTATTATCCAGAATAAAACGGGAAAAAATAAAATAGGCAAGAGTTTTAAATAAAGCATTTAATATTACCTTTGCTTTAGAGCCACAAATATTTATTTGTGGCTTTTAATTATTAAATTATATTAACGGTAAACGTCGTCGATAAATTCAACGCCTTTTTCGTCGAGTGATTTTTTGACCCATGCACGATTAGCCGTACCATTTTTCGCTGCCTCGACTTTACTGGCATCAAATTTTGAATATTCTTTTGCTTTATCCAATAATGTCGCCGCATCCCCTAACGGGATGGTAATAACACCATCTGCATCACCAATAATCAGATCGCCTGGGCACACAGCAACACCACCAACCGCAATGGGGGTATTCACTTCTCCAGGACCTTCTTTAAATGGGCCAGCAGGATTGGAACCTGTGGCATAGAGAGGGAAATCCAGCACAGAAAGGGCATCAATATCTCGGATGGGGCCATCCAGCACGATACCTGCAATTTTCTTTGTATAGTGGGCATAAGCCACCATGATTTCGCCCATCAGTGCACGGGAACGATCGCCTTCATTAGAAACCACGATGACATCGTTCTCAGTCGCCATATCCAGTGCGGCATGCAGCATTAAATTATCCCCAGCCCGTACTTTTACCGTAATGGCATAACCCGCCATGATTGGTTTTTTCGGTGAGGAAATTCGTTTAATGCCATTTCCTAGTACGGCAATTCGGTTCATCGTATCAGCGATATTTGCAGCAGGCAGTTGCTCGTAATGTTTCAATAGCTCAACGTCAAAAGCCGGGCGTTTTGTGAATACACGATTTCCAATAGACATATTATGCTCCTTAAAAGCCCGGCACTGGCCAGGAAGGTTTTTTACCTGATAGGACTTCATCAATACCAATAGCTGAATGCAGCGATGCGCGGTCGGTCGCTTCTTTAGTCGCGGCACCAATATGTGGACCAATAACAATGTTGCTTAATTTGAAAATAGGATCGTTGGCATCAAAAGGCTCTTTTTTCAGCACATCAATCCCTGCGCCAGCAATTGTGTTACTGGATAGCGCGTGATATAGCGCTTTTTCGTCAACCAGTTTTCCGCGGGCGGTATTAATGAAATAAGCAGTGGGTTTCATGATGGAGAATTGCTTCTCACCGACAAAATCTATTGTTTCTGTGGTGGTTGGACAGTGCAGGGAAACAAAATCGCTTTCCTTGAAAATACGGTCAAAATCGTTCGTCAATTCGACCCCTGCAGGAACCTGCTCCTGCGTTTTATATGGATCATACGCGATGACTTTCATGTTAAAGCCATGCAATGCTTTAATTGCAACCCGAGAACCAATATTCCCTACGCCAATTAACCCGACAGTTTTTCCATCCAATTCAACTTTTGGTGTGCGTAGTTTTGCCCAGTAATAATCTTCAAGCATTTTTTCTTCAACTAGCTTGAAATTACGAGAGCAATGCAACATATAAAAAATTGCCAATTCTGCTACAGACATACTATTCGCAATCGGAGCATTTAATACCACAACACCATGACGTTTTGCTGACTCTAAATCTACGGTGTCATAACCAGCCCCGTGGCGCGCAACGACTTTCAATGCCTTAGCTGCTTCAAATACACGGTCAGACATTTTAGACAAGCGAACAATAATACCGTCGCAATCTGGAATATCACGGATGATATCCTCTTCTTCCATCCCTGAACCATCAATAAGTTGATAACCCCGGCTTTCCAAATACTCTCTTCCTTCTTTCATTATTTCTTGAGGAAGTAAAATCTTATATGACATTTAACTATCTCCATTGTTGATTACTCCCTATTATTTGCACTTCGCGTGCCAACAAATATAAAAAAACAAAAAACAAAAAATAAGTAATTGATTTTTATTGGTTTTGTTTTAAGGCGTTATTTTTATCAAGTGATGAAAATCACATATAAAGATTATTCACCGCATCAAAAAACACGCGATCATTTCAATATGAAAAATAGATATTTCAATTTTAAAAATAAAACACGGAATATATCACATAATAAATAACAAAAACGGACTAATAAGCCCTGTTCATTTTGCACGCAATTTCGTTAACAACGTCATGGATATGTCGGAAAAATCCTTTCCCGGTAGCAGTTGTGATTTATAGACTCAATCAGGCAAGGGGCTTTAGCGCCAAGGTGAGAAATAAGGTCGGTTTTTCGTGTATGTAGCCCATAGCGTACGGCAAAAGGCTCCTACTTAAGCGATTTCTCTTTCTATAGCTAAAGCGCGGAAACCATCATCACGTAGTAACAACCCTTTTTTAACGGATACTCATAACTTATTGATTTCTAATTTTGATTACGCGCTACGATAAAAAGGGTTTTTCAGGAGAAATGGTTTATTTTCTTTTAAAATGAGGCAACTACCGTAAAATAGGAACGGTTCACTGCCGTATAGGCAGCTTAGAAACTCATGTAACAATTGGACTCGTTCTACAGTCACGTTCACTGCCGTATAGGCAGCTTAGAAATGATGGTTCCCGCTGTTGTTCGGATTGGCTCGGTTCACTGCCGTATAGGCAGCTTAGAAAGCACTGGAATAGCGCCGAATCGTGGAGTGATTGTTCACTGCCGTATAGGCAGCTTAGAAACTAGAGTGCAGCGAGCAAAGATCGCGCATAAGTGTTCACTGCCGTATAGGCAGCTTAGAAATCACTAATAAATGAAAGGATATTTTTATGAATGTTCACTGCCGTATAGGCAGCTTAGAAAAACAGGTCCTGAAATGTTCAGCGCCAGTGATGGTTCACTACCGTACAGGCAGCTTAGAAAACTGGCGTAGACGGAGCAACGGGAGCAAACGAGTTCACTGCCGTATAGGCAGCTTAGAAAAGTTGAGCAGGGTATCGAATTTCCTAACGGCTGTTCACTGCCCTATATGATATAAAAGCACCGTCAATGACATGTCACGACTAAAATATAGCACCTTATGAAAATAAAAAATGAGGGCTATATTTATAAAAATAGCCCATCAACGACATTAGTAATTTTATACTTTCCGGCTTCGTTTAATTTTCTCCGCTAAGGACATAACGAAAATAAAGAAAACCGGCACAAAGAATATCGCTAACAATGTGCCACTAATCATCCCGCCAAAAACACCTGTCCCTATTGCATGCTGAGTCGTTGAACTTGCACCGGATGCCAACATGAGAGGAACAACGCCAAGTGTGAATGCTAACGACGTCATTATTATGGGACGCAAGCGTAAACGTGTAGCCTTAACCGTTGCATTAAATAGGCTTTCTCCTTGCTGGTGTAATTGCCTACCGAATTCAATAATTAGAATGGCATTTTTAGCCGAGAGGCCAATAATCGTAATTAAGCCGACTTTGAAAAAGACGTCATTAGGCATCCCTCTTAAAAAAATAGCAGCCACAGACCCCATCAGTCCCAGAGGAACAACCAACATAACCGATAGCGGTATTGACCAACTTTCATATAATGCTGCCAGCACCAGAAACACAACCAGCATAGATAAAATCATAAGCATGGGTGCCTGAGATACCGATTGTTTTTCCTGAAGCGATTGCCCGGTCCACTCAACCACAAATCCTGGCGGTAACTGCTGAGCAATTCTCTCCATTTCCCTCATTGCATCCCCCGAAGAATAACCATCATTGGCGTACCCCGAGATTCTGAAAGAGGGATAGCCCTGATACCGAACGAGTTGCTGGGGGGCTTGCTGCCAATCAGCATGAATAAACTCAGAAAGAGGAACCATACCGCCATTTTTATTGCGTACATACAGAGAAAGCAGATTGTTCAGTTGCATACGATATGGCGCATCTGACTGCACAATAACCTGCTGCATCCGACCATTATTCGGGAAATCATTAACATATGCCGATCCCATTGCGCCAGATAACGTTTGGTTAATCTCATTGAAAGATACGCCCATGGCCTCCGCTTTTTTCCGATCGATGTTGAGATTGATGCTGGTCCCCTCGGGCAAACCGTCCAGATAGACAGAGGTTACGATACGGCTCTTTTCTGCCAGCGAAAGCATCATACGCAGCGCATCTGAAAAGGCTTTGGCTCCTTTCCCAGAACGATCTTCAAACCGGAGTGTAAAACCGGATGACGTTCCCATTTCAGAAATGGGAGGGGGTAACAGGCTGGCGACGGTAGCTTCAGCCACATTGCCCATTTTTTCCTGAACATAGGCAGACTCCTCCTGAGCGGTGAGTCTGTTTTCATTATCCCAGTCTTTTAATGTGGTGAATGCCAGAGCTGAGTTGGTGCCCGATCCCGAAAAACCAAATCCAAGAATGGAGAGATTACTTTCAATACCCGGACGTTCCCCGATGATTTTTTCAAACTGTTTCACCACATCTTCTGTTCTCTCAAGCGTCGCATCCGCTGGAAGCTGTATCGACGTCATAAAATGCCCCTGATCCTCATCAGGAAGAAATGCAGAAGGCCACATTTTAAGCGCGTAAAATAATACAAAGCAGAGGGCACCATAAAGCACCATCATTCGGCCTGTTTTTTTTATTACCTTTTTCACACCGGATTCATAACGCTGCGTTAAACGTTCAAAAGATGCGTTAAACCAGTTAAAGAAGCGACCATGTTTATGCGTTTCAGGTGAATAAGGCTTGAGTAATGTGGCACATAGCGCAGGGGTTAACGTCAACGCTAAAAATGCCGAAAATAAAATAGAGACAGCCATTGAAAGCGTAAACTGTCGATAGATAATGCCAACGGAACCACTAGCGAGTCCCATCGGAATAAAAACAGCGGTAAGGACAAGTGTTATACCGATAATCGCACCGGTAATCTCACGCATTGCTTTTTCAGTCGCCTCTTTTGGAGGCAGCCGTTCTTCAGCCATTATGCGTTCAACATTTTCGACGACGACAATGGCATCATCAACAATAATTCCTATCGCCAAAACCATACCGAACATCGTCAAAACATTTATTGAATATCCGGCTATCAACATGATAGTAAATGTTCCTAACAATGCGATAGGCGCTACGATAGCGGGAATTAATGTGTAGCGAATATTCTGTAGAAAAAGGTACATCACGATAAAAACGAGCACCATGGCTTCTATAAATGTATGGATGACTTTTTCGATAGAGATTTTTACGAATGGAGCGGTATCGAACGGAATAGAATATACCATGCCATCGGGCAATGATTTTGCCAGCTCATCCATTCTTAACTTAATCGCTGCTGATGTTTGAACAGCATTTGCCCCAGGAGAAAGCTGAATAGCCGCGGCAGTGGAAGGCTGGCCATTTTCTCGTGTAGTAAACGAAAAGGCTTGAAGGCTAAGCTCAACCCTCGCGACATCACCTAAAGTAACATTCGCACCTTTCGAATCGGCTTTTAATACGATATGACGAAACGCGTCAGGCGTTCCCAACTGCCCGCTGACAGTAAGAGGATATCCTGAACGCTGGCCCAGGACGGTAGGCGCATCGCCAAGTCGACCCGGTGCAATTTGGACATTTTGCTCGCTAATCGCAGTCGTCACATCGCTTACCGTGAGCTGATAAGACATTAGCTTCGCCGGATCGAGCCAAATACGCATCGCTTTTTCCGCACCAAAAACCTGAATTTTACCTACCCCGTTAATACGTCGGAGTTCGTCGGATATTTTCCGAACAAAGTAATCACTCAGGTCCGCATCGCTGTATTTTCCCATTGGCGATGTGAGCCCTACCATCATCAGAAAACCAGACGACGCGGCCTCAACATTCAACCCATTTTGCCTAACGGCTTGAGGCAATCTGGGCTCGATAGTTTTGAGCTGGTTCTGCACATCAACCTGAGCCATTTTAATATTGGTACCAGGCTTAAATGTAACCGTGATGGAAGCAGCACCAGAGGTATCACTTGATGACTCAAAATAGAGCAAATTATCCACCCCAGATAATTCTTTCTCAATGAGCGACACAACAGACTCATCCATTATCTGAGGTGTCGAACCGGGATAACTCGCCGTTATTGTTACGCTTGGAGGGGCGACTGAAGGATATTGTTCAACGGGAAGCTGTGGGATTGAGACAATCCCGAACAGTATAATAAACAGCGCAATAACCCAGGCAAAAACGGGACGATTAATAAAAAACTGAGGCATCAGGGGTTCCTGTGTCTTGTTATAACGTTATGGCTTTGAATTAACTTTTCGGTATCCAACGCTCTGATTTGACCCGAACACCGTCCTGAAGCCTCTCCTGCCCCTCCACTATCAACATGTCTCCGGGACTCATTCCACTTAGAACGACGACGCTTTGATTCGTCTGTTCGCCAATCTGAATCGCTTTATACTGCGCTTTATCTTCTTTATTTTTGACCCAGACGAAGGCCCTGCCTTGTTCATGCTGCACGGCCTGAAGCGGCACCAACAGCCCACCTTTTTGTTGCAGCTGGGTAATCTTCATACGCACATACATTCCGGGCATCATTTGCCGATGCGGGTTATCAGCCACGGCTCTGACGACCACATCCCCCGTATCACTGTTGACGCTGCTTCCTGAAAAAAGCATCTGGGGATTAAGCTCGTACGGCTGGTTTTTATCATCGAGAATCGCGATCGCGATGTGGCTTTTATCATCCTGTGGGCTTGTTATCCCCTGTAGCATTTTCAATTCAGAGGCGGGCAACCGGGCATCGATGTAGACTTTTGTCGTTTGCTGAACGATAGCCATAGCCTGAGTATTGTCTGTACTGACAAGAGCGCCCTCCGTCACGAATTCTTGCTCTATCCTGCCATCAATGGGCGATCTGACGGTTGAATAAGCGAGGTCGAGTTTTTTTCTATTCAGCGAGGCTGTCGCTTCTGCAACGCTTGCCGCAGCCTGCGCGGTATTTTCTTTTGCATCGTCATAATCTTGCCGACTTACCGCACCACTGTTTTGCAACTGTGCGAGCCTGTCTGTCCGCTGACGTAATTGACGGTATGAAGCTTCAGCGCGCTTGAGTGACGCCGAGGCTATTTCGACATCCACTTCAAAAGGCGCGCGATCGATTTGAAACAGTGGTTGCCCTGCTTTAACTTCCGAGCCCTGCGTAAACAGACGAGATTTGATAATGCCCCCGACCTGAGGACGGATTTCAGCGGTACGCATAGCAATGACTCGCGCAGGCCAGACGCGCTCCAGATAGATATCCGCGGGAGCTAACTCAGCAACCCGTACATGTGGCTCAGCACTTTCCGTCGTTGAGGAGGTTTCTTTATTATCATTACAGCCACTCGCCCCCAACACGGCCGCCGCGGCAAAAAAAATCATCCCCAGTTTGTTCATATAAATTCCGGTTTATAAAATAGAGCAAAACGCAATTCAGAACGGTAAACTATGAAGGTTTAGATTTTTTGCGTGTTATGTGGAGAATGAATGGAGAACAAAAATATTAAAAACTACTTAACAGCGCATCACTTTTAGAATAGGTTAATTTTTATGAATAAAAAGCCATTAATTTTAGTTGTAGAGGATGAAGCTGAAATAGCAGATATTCTCATTGCTTATCTCGCACGAGATGGGTACGACACGTTATATGCAAATAATGGAGTTCAAGGGCTTGATTATCACGAGAAATTCTCACCTGCTCTGATCATTCTTGATATACGCATGCCTGGATTGGACGGATGGGCCGTGCTCGCAGAAATCAGAAGACGAGGAGAAACCCCTGTCATCATGTTGACCGCCAATGACGAAGATGCCGATAAACTTTCAGCGCTTCGAATAGGTGCGGATGATTATGTCGTTAAACCATTTAATCCTTCCGAGATTGTCGCACGTACTCAAGCCGTATTACGGCGTACCCATCATGCTATCGTCAGTAATAATGAAAAAACGCTGGAATCTGAATTTATTAAAATATCACCAACAGAACATAGCGTATTGATTAAAAAATCAAATGAAGATATAGGCTACAAGCTGACAACCACCGAGTTTAAGATTCTCATGCATCTTATAAAACACCCAAAAAAAGTTTTCAGCAGACAGGAACTCATGGAGTCTTGTTTATCAGAAAGCGATGCGCTTGAAAGAACCGTAGACAGTCATATTAGTAAGCTACGAAAAAAATTAGAGAATGCCGGTGTAGAGGGTGTACCTGAAAGTATACGCGGGTTTGGTTATCGCCTGGGGAAATAATATGAAACATTCGAAACTGAACCGAGAGCTCGCGTACCTGATGTTCAGGGTAACAATTTACTCAACAGTCGTCACAATGGTTTTCTATTATGTCTTTGCCTGGATTTCCTTCAAATACCTGGGTTACAATGAAAGTGAATATAATGCTCTATTTGTGATGACGGAAGAGGATTGGTTTCTATCCTTTATTACTCTTTTACTGTCATTAGCCATATCAGTATCTTCCGCAATAAGATTTTCAAAGAAAATTCTGTCCCCTATGTATTCTCTTGCAGAAACGGCCCGGGATATTACCAAGGGTAAACTCAGTGCCAGAGCCGAAGTCAGCAATGTGGAAATTTTAGAAGTCGCTCAACTAATCGCCGATTTTAATACCATGGCAGAGAAACTCGAAGTGACATCGGGAGAAATAAAAACGTGGAATGCCGCTATCGCTCACGAATTAAGAACCCCAGTCACAATTTTACGTGGCCGGCTGCAGGGTCTTGCTGATGGCGTTTTTCTACCGGAGAACGAGCTTTTCATCAATTTACTTAAACAAACCGACGGCCTTGCCAGATTAATTGAGGATTTGCGTACCTTAAGCCTCGCCGATAGTGGCCATCTTTCACTACAAAAGAACACCGTTGACCTAAAAGTTGAAGTTGAGGCCATCACGGAAATTATGCATTCTTCCTTATCAGAGAAGAAAATCTCCTTAGTTTCGCGGCTGGACGATCTAACACTGGTTTGTGATGCCGTACGCATCAGGCAGGCATTACTGGCTATATTGGACAATACTCGCCGTTATACACAGCCCGGGCTTGTTATGGTTTCATGTTTCCGGGAAAAAGATAATGCCATTATTACCATTGAAGATGAAGGACCTGGAATTCCTTTATTAATAAGAGATTCGCTATTTGAGCCATTCAGAAGAGGTGAAGACTCACGATCGAGACAACATGGTGGGACAGGTTTAGGGTTAGCCGTAGTAAGCGCCATAATACAAGCACATAAAGGAAATATTACTTTATTTACCAGTTCCATGGGCGGAGCGGGTTTCAAGATATCATTACCGATTCAGTAAAAGGTGGAGTTATATCTATTGTACGTTTTAACATTAAGATTCATCATAGTAAAAATATGCTTGTTTTACGCATTCGCTCCCTTCGTTGTTAGAGAAAAGGGAAAGCAATACTATTTTTTATAAAAAACCACCCGATAAAAACGATTGTTTTATAAAAAGTAACACTTCTACATACAGCCTCCATCGACCATCGATAAATATCCCATAATAAAATGTATCATATATGCATTCACGATAATCATCTAATCAGCCTGCAATGAGTGTGAGAGAAATATTTTTAATTCGTTCCCCTAAATGAAAAGTACGAATCTAAAATACAACATCTATCTCATTCAAAAGGCGACTAGATTTTATTAATCAGAGTTAAACATGTTAAACAACAGAACGATAGTTAGAAAAAATGATGGATTTAGCCTTTTCTGGGATTTAACCGTAGGGAACGTAACCCCCTCCCCAAGCTGGCTGGAAAGGAAAAATAGACTAAAGTTCATGTTGAGAACATTATTTCATTTTCGTTCATCTATACAGTATTTGAATGAAATTTCAAATTTGAAAAACATCGAAGGCATACTTTCAAATCAACCTTCTCTACCTATAAAAATACACAGGCCTTATCTCACAAAAAACTTCCCATTGAGATCAAGGATCACAACAATTGTTAATCACTATAAAATCTGTGAGGAAATCTTACCTACAGAGATGTTTGACCTTTACACGGTGGGAGATAGTGTAAATCTCTACAAATGTGACGACCCAGAATCGCATTCCTTTTCTATCGACCTGCTATCCATAGACAACTTAAATAAAGAGGGAGAAATGACCATTCTCCTCCGTGATTCTGATGGTGAACCTCTGGCAAAACTCACATTTAGCTTCATAAAAATTGATAATGAACTCTGTTTTTTTGTCGGGGGGATACAGGGAACTAAACTTGATGGAAGCTATGACAGAATAAAAAACATAACGAAAGCCTGTCATGGAATTTTTCCGAAAAAAATGCTGATCGAATCACTGGTTTTTCTTGGAAAGCAATTAGAAATAAAAAATATCTTGATGGCCGGAAATAAAAGCCATATTTACAACAATTGGCGATACAGAAAAAGACTCAAATTTATGCACGCTGATTATGATGAGCTATGGCAGTCAATTGGAGCAACCGAGAAGGCTGACGTCTATACCACGCCATGCTTTATCCCTCGCAAATCGCTTAGTGATATTCCGAGTAAAAAAAGATCGGAATATAGGAAGAGATTTCAACTGCTGGATTCTATCGAGGAAGCAATCGCTCTGCATTTTGAAAAAGACGGGAATGTTCAAAGGAAGCAAAGCGGGACTTGTTATTCGCTATATGACAAGCACGAGGCGTGAAGCGGTTAAGAACACATTTACATTACAGTCCCATCAGCCCAACGTTGATCTGGCGCAGTGTGACAACCTGCGCCAGTATTTCGTCAGTCACCAGATGGAAATCTCTGGCTTTCGGCTTCAGGCGGATTGCCTACTGCGTCCGCATCGCCGTACCCTGCTATCAGGCTTCGCGCGCCAGAATCGGTCGCAGGAAACGTGCAGTGTGAGACTGTTCGCACTCTGCCACCGTTTCCGGCGTGCCGGAAACCAGGATTTCTCCACCGCCGCTGCCGCCTTCCGGCCCTAAGTCAGCAATCCAGTCTGCCGTCTTAATCACATCCAGATTGTGTTCAATCACCACGATGGTATTGCCCTGATCGCGCAACTGATGCAATACAGCCAAAAGCTGCTGAATATCGGCAAAGTGCAGACCGGTAGTGGGTTCGTCGAGAATATACAGCGTCTGACCGGTCCCACGTTTTGACAGCTCACGCGACAGTTTCACACGCTGCGCTTCCCCGCCGGACAGCGTGGTGGCCGACTGTCCAAGGCGAATGTAGGACAGACCAACGTCGATCAGCGTTTGCAGCTTCCGCGCCAGCGCCGGAATGGCATCAAAGAACTCTCGTGCTTCTTCGATGGTCATATCCAGCACTTCATGAATGCCTTTGCCTTTGTATTGAATTTCCAGCGTTTCGCGGTTGTAGCGCTTGCCTTTGCACTGGTCGCACGGCACATAGACATCCGGCAGGAAGTGCATTTCAACCTTAATCACACCGTCGCCCTGACAGGCTTCACAGCGTCCGCCGCGCACGTTAAAGCTGAAACGGCCAGGGTTGTAGCCGCGAGTACGCGCTTCTGGCACACCAGCAAACAGCTCACGAATCGGCGTGAAAATGCCGGTGTAGGTTGCCGGGTTGGAACGCGGTGTACGGCCAATCGGGCTTTGATCGATATCGATCACCTTATCGAAATGCTCCAGCCCCTGAATTTCCCGGTGAGCGGCAGGCTCCGCCAGCGTCGCACCGTTCAACTGACGCTGCGCCAGTGGGAACAAGGTATCGTTGATCAAGGTCGATTTACCCGATCCTGACACGCCGGTGATACAGGTAAACAACCCAACCGGCAGCGTCAGCGTGACATCTTTCAGGTTGTTCCCCTTCGCACCAATCAGCTTCAGCACTTTGGTCGGATCCGCAGGCACGCGCTGTTTCGGGATTTCGATCTTGCGTTTACCGCTGAGGAACTGCCCCGTCAGCGAATCCGGCACCGCCATGATCTCTTCCATCGTGCCTTCAGCGACAATCTGGCCGCCATGCACGCCCGCACCGGGGCCGATATCAATCACATGGTCAGCGGCGCGAATCGCGTCTTCATCATGTTCTACCACAATGACGGTATTGCCCAGATTGCGCAGGTGAATCAGCGTTTCCAGCAGGCGCTCGTTGTCACGCTGATGCAGGCCGATGGACGGCTCATCCAGTACGTACATGACGCCAACCAGCCCGGCACCAATCTGGCTCGCCAAACGAATACGCTGCGCCTCGCCGCCGGACAGCGTTTCCGCCGAGCGGGAGAGCGACAAATAGTTCAGCCCGACGTTCACCAGAAACTTCAGCCGATCGCCAATCTCTTTCAGCACTTTCTCGGCGATTTGAGCGCGCTGCCCGCTAAGCTTCATATTCTGGAAGAACGTCATCGCATGACCGATGCTCATATCGGAAATCTGCGGCAACGTCGTCTGCTCAACAAACACGTTACGCGCCTCTTCACGCAAGCGCGTCCCGCCGCAGCTGGCGCAGGAACGGTTGCTGATGAATTTCGCCAGCTCTTCACGCACCGCCGTGGATTCCGTCTCTTTATAACGGCGTTCCATGTTGTGCAGCACGCCTTCGAACGGATGGCGGCGTACCGAGGTGTCGCCGCGATCGTTGATATATTTGAATTCGACGTTCTCTTTACCGGAGCCGTACAGAATCACTTTCTGCACCGCGGCGCTCAGGCTTTCAAACGGCGCATCGACGTCAAATTTGTAGTGCTCCGCCAGTGAGCGCAGCATCTGGAAATAGTAGAAGTTACGGCGATCCCAGCCACGAATCGCGCCGCCCGCCAGCGACAGCTCCGCGTTTTGCACCACGCGGGCCGGATCGAAGAATTGCTGCACGCCCAGACCATCGCAGCTTGGGCACGCGCCCGCCGGGTTGTTGAACGAGAACATGCGCGGTTCCAGCTCGTGCATGCTGTAGCCACACACCGGACAGGCAAAGTTCGCCGAGAACAGCAGTTCAGGCTGGGTAGGATCGTCCATGTCCGCGACCACCACGCTGCCGCCGGAGAGATCCAGCGCGGTTTCAAACGACTCAGCCAACCGCTGCGCCAGATCGTCACGCACTTTAAAACGATCGACGACAACTTCAATGGTGTGCTTTTTCTGTAATTCCAGCTTCGGTGGATCGGACAGATCGCACACTTCGCCGTCGATACGGGCGCGGATATAGCCCTGAGATGCCAGGTTTTCCAGCGTTTTGCTGTGTTCGCCTTTGCGATCTTTCACAATCGGCGCCAGCAGCATCAGGCGTTTGCCTTCCGGCTGCGCCAGCACGTTGTCCACCATCTGGCTGACCGTCTGCGCATCCAGCGGCACATCGTGCTCCGGGCAGCGCGGCTCACCCACGCGTGCAAACAGCAGACGCAGGTAGTCATGAATTTCGGTAATCGTCCCGACCGTAGAACGCGGGTTATGCGAGGTGGATTTCTGTTCGATAGAGATGGCGGGCGACAGCCCTTCGATATGATCGACGTCCGGTTTTTCCATCAGCGACAAAAACTGACGGGCGTAAGCAGAGAGGGATTCCACATAGCGCCGCTGCCCTTCGGCATACAGCGTGTCAAACGCCAGCGATGACTTACCCGAGCCCGACAAACCGGTGATCACGATCAGCTTGTCACGAGGGATTATCAGATTGATATTCTTGAGATTATGGGTACGAGCACCACGAACTTCGATCTTATCCATTCACACACTTCCCGGAATAAAAACGGTTTGTCATCGCCTCTCGAAGGGAGAGAACCGGTACGAAACGAGCAATTATGGCACAAAAAAAACTGAATGGATATCCAGTATTAAACCCGTTTACTTTGCAAACGCTGCAAATCTTACTTTCATTTCTGAAGCCATTTCGCAGGTATGATACAAATGTGTATCATGATAAAATTGATCGTTTAGACTTACATAAATTGGTTCATCAGGAGACACGAGCATGGCCAGCAGAGGCGTTAATAAAGTGATTCTTGTCGGGAATCTGGGTCAAGACCCGGAAGTCCGCTATATGCCGAATGGTGGTGCAGTTGCCAACATCACACTGGCGACTTCCGAATCCTGGCGTGATAAACAGACCGGCGAACAGAAAGAGAAGACCGAGTGGCACCGCGTGGTGCTGTTCGGCAAACTGGCTGAAGTCGCAGGCGAATATCTGCGCAAAGGCTCTCAGGTTTACATCGAAGGCGCACTGCAAACTCGTAAATGGGCCGATCAGGCTGGCGTAGAGCGCTACACCACCGAAGTCGTCGTTAACGTCGGCGGCACCATGCAGATGTTAGGTGGACGTCAGGGCGGCGGCGCACCAGCAGGTGGCGGCCAGCAGCAAGGCGGTTGGGGACAACCTCAGCAGCCACAGGGCGGCAACCAGTTCAGCGGCGGCGCGCAGTCTCAACAGCGTCCTGCACAAAACAGCGCTCCAGCGCAAAGCAACGAACCGCCAATGGATTTCGACGACGATATCCCGTTCTAACAGTTACTCGTTGTAAAGTGTAAAATTTAAAACCTAACCCCCTGTTAAATGGGGGTTTTTTATTTATCATTGCTTATAAGTGTAAAAAATAACTTGCGAGATTTATTGGATAAATATACTATTAAGATAGTGTAAAATTGTAAAAAACAGTGAGTAATCGATGAGTTACAGCACTAAGAGCTTTATGTTAAAAAGTTCTGAAAGATACTGTCTAATTGTAGACCACTCAACACACTTGCCCGTTTACTATCCAAACCTTTTCATTACTACTCAAATCAGAAATAAAAGTGAATCCATTTCAACGATGTTGTCTACGGCTGCTTCTCTGATTATTTTTTTAAAATTTTTAAGTATTCGAGATATAAATATTGAAGAACGAATTTATAAAAAACAGTTTTTAAGTATTTATGAAACAGATGATTTGAGAGACTTTTCTCAAAAAAGAATTATCAATAAAAAAGAAAACAACGTAAAAACCATTAAAGAAAAAAGAAATACGCATGTTGCTTCACAAACACAGTATGCACGATTAACTATCATTTATAAGTATATAGAATGGTTATCTTACTACTTGGTTGAAAATCAAGACGATTTTTTTGCAAAAAACTTAACACATTGTTTAAATCAAATAAAAGAAAGGCGACCTAATAAGAAAGGTAGGAATAATTTAATCCAAGATAAATCATTAAACGAACAAGAAATAGAATCACTTTTCGAAGTCATAAGAGTAGGCTCCGATTTGAATCCATTTAATAAAAGCGTCCAACGGAGGAACAGGCTTATTATATTAATGCTATATTATTTTGGAATTCGTGGCGGTGAATTACTAAATATTAAGATCAGCGATATAGACTTTTCTTCAAATCAATTAAGCATACGAAGAAGGGCCGATGATAAAAGCGACACAAGGATTATTCAGCCTTTAGTTAAAACGAATGAAAGAGTTATACCTATTACAGAATCGTTAGCAAAAGAAATTCATTTTTATGTTTTAAATGAACGTCGTTTTTTTGTTCAAAAAAGGAAACATGACTATTTATTTGTTAATCACAAAAAAGGAAACGGACTTCCTTTAACTTATATGGCCTATAGTAGGATCATAAATAATATAAAAAACTCAACTCCTAATTTAAAGTCATTAACAGGTCATATGTTAAGGCATACATGGAATTCAGAATTCTCGAAAAGAATGGACTCAATGGATAATCCACCTTCTGCTGAAAGACAGGAGCAACTGAGATCTTATTTAATGGGATGGAAAGCTGGGTCTGGAACAGCCGCACATTATAACAAACGATTTATTCATGAAAAATCACATCAAGTTGCATTATTATTACAAGAAAGAATAGGAGAAGATGACAATGAATAATGTGATAAAAAAAGGGAAATTAGCCCCTAGGTATTCTAAGGCTCAGGGATATACATTTACTATTTATGATGAGATCTGGGTCTTAGATAAGGATGTGAAATTAAAAACAGGAAATTTTAATTTCATATCAAACAAAAATGAAAAAATAAGTTTCATTGAGACACTGGCATATTTTGCTGAGAACTATAGCTCTAAATATGTTTCTAATCTATACTATAGAGTTAAAGATTATTTTTTGTTTTGTAAGGATAATAATGCTTTAACTACAGAACAACTAATAAACTTTAAATCAACATTATCCTCTGAGCACTCATGGTATCTTAGCATAATAAAAATATTTTTTAAAAAATGGCATGGGTTAGGATATTCTGGTGTAACAGAAGAAATGATATATCTATTAAATAGCTGGAGAATAAAAGGAAATATAAAAGGAGACAATATAAAAAGAAGAGACCCAAATGAAGGTCCTTTAACTGATATTGAATTACAAGGGTTCAATGATAAAGTCACACAAGCATATGAATTAGGGAGTATAAATAAAACAGAACTGGCGATCTCATTAGTTATGAGTCATACAGGAAGAAGACCTTTACAAATAAGTTTGCTAAAAACAAAGGATTTAATTACAACCAGTAATAAGAAAGGTGAAGATATTCATTTTTTAAACATCCCAAGAATAAAACAAAGAAATAGTGAGTTCAGGGAAGATCTCAAAATGTTTGCTATCAAAGAAGACTTATGGAAATTACTTCACTCCTTAATTGAAGATAATATAAAAACATACAAAGAAAAAATACCTTTTGAATTAAATAATTCCATATTAGATAACTTACCATTATTCCCATGCTGGAAAACAGTATTAACTGAAAAAAATGAGATAGAATTTAAAAGTAATATTTTATTTGATAAATATCATATAAAAGCAATTAATATCTATTCGATAATAAATAGTATGACAAAGAAATGTAATGTTTTTTCAGAAAGAAATGGAAAAATATTAAAATTAACTCCTCGTAGATTTAGATATACCATAGGCACAAGAGCCGCAAGAGAAGGTTTTGGTGAGTTAATTATTGCGGAATTGCTCGATCATTCTGATACGCAAAATGCTGGTATTTATGTAAAGAACGTTCCTGAGCATGTAGCTAAACTGGATGAGGCGGTAGGCTACCAGCTTGCGCCATTCGCACAGGCTTTTGCTGGCAAGCTGGTAGATAAGGAAAGCGACTCAGTTAGGGGAAATGACGCCACAAGCCGTATAAGGAGTGAAGAAGGGAAATCTATAGGTAACTGTGGCGATCATGGCTTCTGTGGGGCAAATGTGCCTATTCCTTGTTATACCTGCATACACTTCCAACCTTGGGTAGATGGACCACATAAAGAAGTCTATGACAGTCTTTTAGAAGAGCGTAAGAGAGTAGAGCAGATCACAGGAGATATCGCCATAGTTGAAATTTTAGACCGAAGTATTTTAGCTGTTGCCGAAGTCGTTTTGAAATGCGAGAAACGAGTCAAGGAATTATCAGAGCTAGAAAACAATGTAAAAGGAATATAATATGGATAATATATTTCAATTTAAATCTAAATCACATAGAACTGCTGAAGAAAACATGTCTGAGTTCATCAGGAAATGTCGTGACGAATTAACTGTTTTTGGTGTAGATTTAAATTGGAATAGCCATATTTGGCCTAATGTTGCCGTCTTCTCACAGTTTGGTGTAACAACAAGAAAACCAAACCCAGACCAAATCATGGACGAAAAATTTATTGATTTTGCAAAAGCATATTTTAGATATCAGCAAGGCCATAATCCAACTGGTACTAAAAATGAACTTAAAGCATTACGAGCAATTGAACTTTCATTAAAGGAATATACTGGTAGCTGTAATGCACAAGAAATTAATATATCAGTCTTGAATAAAGCGATTGAAGTAGCAAAACCTCATTACTCAGTAGGCGCGGTCTATCAGTGTGGTAGAGAGTTGGAAAAATTAGCAAAGTTTTTAACAAAAAATAAATTAGTTCCAACTAAGCTTGACTCTTGGAAAAATCCCATTAAGCGACCAAACGATACGGTTAGAACAGGATTGAAAGGAAAACAAGAGCGAGAAAAGAAACTTCCAAGTGAAGAAGCTTTAAATGCTATGGCTGAGATTTTTTCCCGTTCCCCAGATAAGCCACGAGATATTTTCACCTCATCAATATTTGCAATATTAATGTCAGCACCTTCAAGAATATCAGAAGTTTTATCATTACCAGTAGATTGTGAATATACTGAAAAAGATAAAAATGGTATTGAAAGATATGGATTACGATTTTTTTCTGGAAAAGGATATGATGGCGATATCAAGTGGATACCAACCACTATGGTTGAAATTGCAAAGGAAGCGATTAAGAGAGTTCGAGAATTAACCGAGCCTGCCAGAAAATTTGCAAAATGGGCAGAGATGCATCCACTCGAATTCTATAATTTAGATGATAGCATTAACATTAATAACAAAAAACCTTTAAGCATTAAAGAAATATGCTATTTTTTAGGAGTTACTTACCACAAGAGCAATTCACTTTCATTTTTAAGAAGTAAAGGGTTTATTACTGAGAATGGACATTATTGTTTAGACACATTATGGCCTGTGATCATGAAGAATTTGCCGCAAGATTTTCCTTGGTACGATGAAAAGCTAAAAATAAAGTATAGCAACGCTTTGTTTTGCATGAATGAAAATCAATTACATGAAACAAGGATGTCGATCCCCCACTCACTTTTTAAACCAGATAATACATTTTTCTCTAATGATATCTCTTCAAAAACTCATGTTGGAGACACTAGGAAAAACATTTTTGTCAGAAACGGCTATATAGGTGAAAATGGAGAGCCGATTGTTCTTAGGAGCCATCAGGCAAGGCACTTATTAAATACAATAGCCCAGAGAGGTGGACTCTCAAATCTTGAAATTGCGAAATGGTCTGGTAGAGCAGATGTAAAGCAAAATCGTGTCTATAACCATATGACCGAATTTGAAATGGTGAAAATAGCAGAGTTGGTAGATATAACAGCTAATAAACACTCAATTATTAGTGATGTAATTAATGAGAATTTACCGATCACCACTCAACAATTCAACCTATTAGAAACTGGTGCGGCGCATGTTACAGAATACGGATATTGCGTCCATGACTACACAATGAGTCCTTGCAATAAATTCCGCGATTGCATTAATTGCTCAGAACAAGTATGTATAAAAGGGGATAAATTAAAATTAGAACGAATAAAAGAAAGAGAAAATAAGATTAATAAGCTATACAACAATGCCATATCGAATAAGGATGATTACTATGGCGAAGACCGTTGGATTGAATATCACAAGAAAACATTAGAAAGACTTAGAGAGCTAATATCTATAATGGAGAACCCAGATATTGCAGACAATGCTCAAATAAAATTACGTGGCAAAGATTTTAGCCAGTTAAGTAAAGTAATGAATAAAGAAAAAGAGCCTCAATTAGATGACAAAAAGAAACAAGATGAAAATGATATGCTTTCAGACATCAGAGCAATAATGGGGAATTAAGATGGCTAAACACTTATCAGATAGAGACGTTGAAGCGATTGTAAACATGATCAACGGATGGAGTGAAGAAAAAATATCGTGGAATAGCATCTGTTTTGCTGCTGAAAACCTTATAGGTAAGGTTCCCACAAGACAATCGTTAAATGGATATAAAGATATTGTTTTTGCATATACAGCAAAGAAAAAAGGTTTGACTGATGCACCGCCAGTAGAGAAAAAAGCAATTAATTTAGATTTTGCATCTCAACGAATTAACAATTTAGAAAGTAAGATCGCCCAACTCAAAGAGGAAAATAACTACTACCATGAGATGTTTGTTGTGTGGCAGTACAATGCCTATAGGTTGGGGATCAAAGAAAATGAACTAAACGCTCCGCTTCCTAAGATCGACAGGGAACGGTCGGATGGGGAAAAGCGATGACACCCAAGCAAGGACAGACCAGCCTGTTATAGGACTAACAACATGGCTATCAGCAAGTATAGGGATCGATTACCGCCAAGGAGATCATCCCATTAGACAGCCAGGTAAAGGTTGTTTTAACCTTATCTGGCAAGAGGCTATGGTGTTACTCTCGTTAGAGTAGGAAGAGATCATAGGTCAGTGTAGAGTGTTGATCTACGTAGTGATCGAGACTAAGCAACCACAGGTGAAAAAAACTCTGACGTTCATCTTATGGAAAAGGCTCGACTGGCAGTATCAGGACTTTCATTCGGAAGAAGTTGCACCAAATTAACGATTTGGTGCAACTGTAATCCTTTAATTTAAAACACTTATCTGTAAATCGATTAGGTGTAGTGATCAATGAGGAGCTTGCTACTACACTTCAGACACGCCCATATTTTAATAAAAACTCATCTAGGTATCTAAACAATTAGCACGTAAATAGTTAATGATTTGCATTATTTTGGGTGTAAAATTAAATTAGCTGTATAAAATAACAGTTAAAATCATTTATTTATGTGAAAAAGCAACAACATTATCACTTCCAAATACTATTAGTGTTTGGTACTGTAAACTATACCTAATTTATTACGCACCTCTTATTTGTTACCTCAATGGACAGCCATATGGATATCTTTGACAAAACAAGTGCAGAGAAAAAATCGATAGGATTTTCCTATCAGGATTATGTGGCTCTAAAACATGCATTAGAACTTAAACCTGAAGAAAGTATAGGGATAGAAGTTTTTGATGATCTTCATCTTGAAAACATTAATGGTCAAAAAACTTTTATCCAAGTTAAGCACTCAATAAACAACTCAAATAACATTACGAATAAGGATATTGATTTATGGAAAACTTTATATAATTGGTCAGAGGCAATAAAAATAATAAACGACAAAGATGTTAGCCTTGTTTTTTATACTAATAAAGGACTCACTTTAGAGAGTGGTATTGTAAAACTATTATCCAGTGATACAAAAGAAATAAATCAAATAAATAATGAAATAATAGAAATATTACAAGCACATAAAAATCATGACGATGACATCTACAAATATATTTATTCAATTGCTAATCTTCCTGATAATGTTTCCGAACGTTTATTTAGGAGTATAACTTTTCAGCATAGTGAAGATGAAATAATTGTACAAATAAAAACGTTGCTTAAAACATTTTCCATTCCTGATGATAAAATAGATGATGTATTTCACAATATATCAGGTGCTTTTTTTGAATATAAATACAATCAAGTCAAGAAAAAAAATAAGATTATAATAAATTATAAAGATTTTAGAAATACGCTAGCCGTAGATAGAATTATTCAAATATCAAGAAATTGCATCAATAATTTTGATCAATACTACGATTTTGAATCTGCATATCCTACAGATATAGAATCTAAAATTTCATATAAACAACTTCAAGATTTGGATTTAAATATTGATGCTATCATAAAATACATCAATGAAATGGCAAAAACTGATGCGTTTATACAAAAATTAAAAAGTATTGGTGATCTGACAACGCAGGAAGAAAAATTAATATACAAGAAAGCGTTTGATGAATGGCAATCTCGGCACTTGATAGCATATATGAGAAGTCGATATTCAGAAATAAATGAAGATCATCTATCTATTGCATTTTATGTTTACTCAGAACTAACAGGTAATTGTGATATTACACTAGAAAATAACAAATTACCGAGATCTATGACTACTGGGGCCTTTTTGCTATTGTCAGATAAACCAAAAATCGGATGGCTTCAAAATTGGGAGTCTATCTATAAATGAAAATATACAATAATGAACTTTTGGGCATTTTTTCTATGCAGGAAGTACTATCAAGAACACAGGAAATGGCATTATGTAATATTATGTTAGTATTGCCGATAGTATTCCATAAAAAAAGTTTAGACTATTTATCCCATAAGCGAACTAATATTATATCTTTCCAAGACCTACTATTAACAAAACCAGAACTATTAGTATCTATAAATAAGAGATTCTATAACTTCCTTCCATCTTCTATAAACTGTGTTTCTCTATGTATAGAAAATGGCGTAGCCGAGTTCGTTGAGGACAATTTAGTATTTAAAAAAAAGTTGATCACCGATGATGCAATATCTTTGATTGGAAAAAGATCTGTAAAAATACAGGCGGCATCTATAAATATTGCAAATTTAATATTAGATGAACCCCATAATATATATGACATTTGTGGAGTGAGATTATAATGCAGATTACAAACATATTAATATGGCAAACTGACTCAACCTTAAGAAATTTTGAGCTTGAAGAAAACAAAGTAAATGTCATAACAGGTGATTCAGGTAAAGGAAAATCATCGATATTATCTATTATCGATTACTGTTTGTTATCTTCGTCATCTGACGGAATTTCAAAAACAAATGTTGATAATTATGTCAATTGGTATGGGATTAGATTTAATATAAACGGGAAATACCATACTATATGTAGAAAAGCCACTCACTATGAAGAAGACGATTTTGTCTATTTTGATAAAAATGGAGAGATACCAATATCTCCAGTAAATAACGTAAAAAAAGATGTTTTAAAACAACATTTAAATTACGAGTTTGGTATTAATAGCTCGTTAAAAATCCCCTATGGTGGTAGATTTATTCAGCAAGGCTCGAAGGTATCATATAGATATTTCCTTCCTCATTGTTTCATAGATCAGACAACGCTAACATCTTCAGAACATCTTTATTCAAAAATTTCAGATTTAAAGACAAGAGAACGTATTGATAGAACTTTTGATATGGCATTGGGAAGTGAAAATGCCGAAACAATGATAATGAGAACCAGATTAGAGGAATTACAGAGAAACTTAGCGAAAATTGAGTATAAACAATCTGCGAGTAAAGAGTCTTATATTAATTTTGAGAGTGAAATAGAATCATTATACCAAAGATCATATCAATTTGGTTTAACAACGGAAAACAACAATCAGGAACTGCCAGTAGGAGATAAGTTTGATCATTTAAAAACCATTGTAAATTATAGAGATATAAATGACATTCCGATTATTAATGAAAGGCTTAATATAGAAAAAGAAATATTCACGTTAAAAAAAGATCTTTCAGATATGAATATTTATATCGAAACTAGCACTGAATACAAAAAACTCCTAAAAGAAAATCAAGATTCATTATTAATAGCAAAATATTTAGATGATAACTATCATAACATTTTGTACACTGAGAATATATACTCAATAATTAAATCGCTATTAAATAAAAGTTTAGAAATCAAAAAATCCATAGCACAAAAAGGAAAAAACTCTCTTATATCAAAAACTCAAGAAAAGAAGAAGGAAATTGAATCTAAAATATCGTTATTAAATAAAAAACTCGCAGTATTCAGCAATGAAAAAACGACACCAAGTGTTCTATATCGCTTTATAGGCGAACTAAGCTCTGAAGTAAAACGAATAGATGTGCTACCAAAACACGATTACAGAGAAGACATAGATAAAATAAACTCTAAAATAAATGAATTAGATGATAAAGTTAATAACAATAATATATTCAAAGAATATACCTTAAGTTTAATTAATGAAAAAATAAAAGAAAACCTTTCAAGGTTGCCATTGAAAGGGTTTGAGAATGCTACTCCGATATTCAATAAAGGTAAAAAAACTCTCGATCTGGTGAATAAAAACCAAGTGGAGAAGATGGTTGATATTGGAAGTTTTTCCAACTATATGTATGTGCATGTGGCTTATTTCCTTGCACTTCATGAATTAGTAAGAGAAAGAAACGTACAGTGGGTTCCACGATTCTTAGTAATTGACCAGCCTAGCACTCCATATTTTAGTACTGGCGGTAAAAAAACTGATGACTTTGCAAGCCTTGATGCAGCTCTAAATGAAATTAATTCTTTTGTTGAGAGAATGCAGTCTTATGGTGGTTTCCAAATAATATTGCTGGAGCATATAGAAGAGTCATATTGGCTTGACAGAGAAATGAAGAACTTCAAGCTCGTTGATAAAGAATTAAGAAATAATTACGGATTGATTCATTTCACTAAGACAGCCAGTTAAATAATCGAAAGCATAAAATTAAGGCTGTGTTATATTTCTTAGCCCTGCCTTAATAAACAAGCATACTTAGGGAATACTTTTGGATGCATTAATTAAAATCTGAACTGTATTGTGATCTATATCAACAATAAAAACCCTTATAGCTAACTCATGAATACAGAGTTGTTTGCAAGTCAGACGGATCAGAGAGCTTTTCCAAAATCTTATCTCAGCAGACACTGTAAGTGCCATGTTCAATAAAAACAGCTCACACCTCAACGATTTTTCACACCTAAAAATCATCTAACCAGCAAAACACTTAACCCTATGAATATTATTAATTCACAGTAACGGGAAACCATTACGCAAACAGTTAATCTTGGTTAAACAGGCAAGAAATAACGCTTAAATAACAGATATAACAATCAATATGAATATTGTCACTTACAGCATAGCTACCGTTTAAATCGCTCAGAGTGAAGTCCTGCGAGCTTCTGGTGGTGCTTGCTCTGTTTTAACACATCAAAACTTGGCCTATCCAACCATCAAAACAGAAAAAAAAATTTAACACTATAAAACAACAAGTTAAATACAATCCGTAGCATGATTAGATTATGTCTGGAATTTAGTCAAGAAAATATCGATCGTTATTACAGATCAATAAACAAAACATGATAGATTTTACCTATTAAGAGTGATCTATTGATCGTTACAAACGATTTTACTAAAGACAGTAATTAATCGAAAATCTAGAAAAACATAGCAACAGCTTAGTTGCAGCCTATATGGATGATAAGAATATAAATTCAATTTTTATTTTAAATAGATCGCTAATTGGATTTATCGCGATAAAAAATATCGATCATAAATATTTTCCGATAAGGTTGTTTTTATACATAAAAATTAAATATATAAGGAAAAGCCAATGAAAAAATACTCACTTCTTGCAATTATTATTTCCTCTTCTTTTTTTCTTGCTGGTTGTAGTGATGAACCATCTGAAAAAGATATTTATAATGCGTTCAATGATGCAATTGAAGACTCTCGTAATGCTTCAGGATTAAGTGGCTACAATCCCGAATTTTTAAATAACATGTTCAAGTCAATAAAGAAAATAAATTGCTCAGAGCAGCAAGGAAAAAATTATAAATGTAATATAGAAATTGTCATAGAAAATAAAAAAGTAGAGCGTGAAGTTAATTTAACAAAAACAGATAAAGGGTGGAGAATACCAGATAGAATTTTTTAATTACATTTAAATAGCCAATAAAAACAACAATTAAATAATTTTAATTACCCCCCGTAAAATATAGAAAGGCTTCTGCTGGGAAGCTTTTTTATAACCGTTTACTACTCATCTCTATTTTTATTAAAAACCACATTCAAACAAAAAAAATAATCTAAAGTGTTTTCATGGTGAGATTTATCTCTCACCATATAACAGCCTTGTTTAATATTGGTTTTATACGTCAAAAAGAATGGGCATTCAGCCCATTCTTTTCAGGAATATCATCTATACCATAGGGTTTTATTCCTATTTAATATACAAAAAAACAATAGAGGTAAGAAAAGACCGATTACAAAAATACTAATACCAATAGCAAAACTCTTTATTGACAACCCCACCAGCAGCCCAATAAAACCACCCAAAAAACCACAAAATTTCGTAGCAACTCCAACCTTACGCTCTTGCAGCTTTAGGTGTCGCTGGACAGTTCTAACCTTTTCAGCACCACAACTACGACACACAGAAGCATCGTCATGCACAGGAGACTTACAGAATGGACATTCAGACATGTTAACCACCTTCTAATTACAATATAAGTAATTGATATAATTGATCTACATTGGGTAACATGTCATATCGTTTGTAACGATAAAAGGCAAATTAATGATAGATTTAGGCTATTAAAAAATCAATATAGATCGCCATAACGAATCAAAAACCAAATCAAACCATGAATTTTCAATATGCATTGACTATCAAATTACCATTTTCAATAGGATTTTCTTAACTTCTTACTATAAGAAATACCAACTTTATGGAACTTTATACTGCTTAGAGTTGATATAAAAAGATGGCATGTTTTGGTGATGGAAAACGCTCACATACTGCGTATAACCCCCACAATAAAACTATATAAAGTTATATATCTCCATATATTTGTCACTTAAATAAAAAACCATAATCGGGTATTCTCTGTATATTATTAGATGGTTTTTCCTGAGCGATAGATTTTATCTACGCTCTCCTTGTTTTGCTGTTTTTTTAATTACTTCAAAGGATTTATCGAATGAATAGAATACCTGCCGAATGACGCGATCAGACCAAAGAACGGATAGCCATGCAGCAAAGCAGAAGTGTAAAATCACCAACGGGAGCACCGACAACAAATGCCTCATCAAGCGCAGCGCTGTCAAATCGTCTTGCCTATGCTATTATGCCTCAAGAGACACAAGCTCTTCTCTTCCAGAGACTATGTTTTTAAATTTTACACATTTCGATTTTTAAAAAAATTCATAACAAAATCAAAAACATAAAAAACAGGTGTAGAAAGGAATGAAAATAACCGTTCTGAAGATGACCTTAGAGTTATCTGTAAAGAATGCAAACATAGACCCCTGTTAATTCAGGGGTTTTTTATTTTTGCGGCGCACAGAAAAAGTACCGGTAAACAATCAACTAAAGAAATCATCACCCGATGTGCGTTTAGTGCTCATCGAGATAAGCAGAGCACAATCTGTACAGTTATTTCTCCATCGCTACTAAAAAATAGCAACACCCCATCAACGGGGTATAAACGCTATATATGGAGATATAACGTATGGAAAAAAATAGTGCGCTTCGCGCCGATAACAAAAAGCTGTCCCACATCCTCGTCAGCAAGACATCCTCACCCCATTTTGGCAATGCGCCTTTCAGGCTCGCAGCACTTGCTATAACCGTCTCCGGTTTGCTTTTTGCCTCACCGACACTCATCGCAGCAGAAACGGCAACGACTGCTGATTTAGTGTTACGTAACGGCAATATCTACACCGTTAATCAAGGCCAGCCGTGGGCAGAAGCCGTCGCGGTACGCGATGGCCGCTACGTTTTCATCGGTTCAAATGCACAGGCCGCGGAGTTTATCGGCCCGAAAACACAGGTAGTTGATCTTGAGGGCAGCATGGCAATGCCGGGGATTAATGACGTCCATGCTCACCCGTTAGACGGCGGCTATGAAGATATTTACTCCTGTAACTTCGTGCAAACAAGCTCACTGGATGACATTCTGAATAAGGTCAGTGAATGCGCGCAAAAAGCCGGGCCGGGCGAATGGGTGATCGGGTCGGCCTGGGGGAGCCCGCGTATGGCGGAGCTGTCTACCGCTGAAGCCTTGGCGAAACTGGATAAAGTCAGTAATGGGCGCCCAGTCATTCTGCGTGATGATTCCTACCATAACCGCTGGATTAACAGCGAAGCGATGCGTTTAGCCACTATCACCGCCCAGTCAGTTAGCCCAGCCGGAGGCGTGATTGTGAAAGACGCCAAAACAGGCGAGCCTACAGGTCTGTTGCAAGAATTCCCCGCGTTCCAGCATGTACAAAGTCTGGTTCCAGTACGCACGGAAGAACAACGGCTGACATCAGGACGCGGTGCCGCAAAAACGATGGTGTCGTTAGGTATTACGGGCGTGCAGGAAGCGGTCAGCTCCGAAGTGAATCTGCGTATCTGGAGCAAGATTGACCGTGCAGAAGGCCTGCCTTTACGCATTATTGGCTCGATCGTTTCTACTCCGCTTCTGGATGAAGGTGCCGCGGGCATGGAGCTGGTTGCCCGACGCGACGTCTACCGCACCACCAACTTCTTCCCCGATCGTTTTAAATTTGTTTTGGATGGCGTCCCGCCAGCCCATACCGCGAAACTGCTTGCCCCGTATTTGCCCACTCAGGCACATGGCGATCACTACCACGGCGATACGCACTACACCACCGAGCAGGTTGTAGAAATTTTATCCAAGCTGGATAAACAAGGCATATCAACCAAGCTTCATGCTGCGGGAGATGGCTCGCTGCGTCTGGCGCTGGATGCCGTTGAGCAGGTACGTAAAATAAATGGGCCAAATGGCCCCATGCATCAAATCGCGCATACGCACCTGATCTCACCGCAAGATATGCCACGCTTCGCACAATTGCGGGTAGCTGCCGACCTCTCGCCGATGCTGTGGTTCCCGTCCGATATGACAAACGCCAGTGTAGTGACGATTGGCGAAGAACGTATGAAGGATTTTGTTCCCACGGTCAAATTGCTGCGTTCTGGCGCAGTAGTTGCCGGCGGTTCTGACTGGCCCGCAGGTGGCCCAACACCGTCTCCCTGGATTGGCATTGAAGGGCTGGTAACACGTCAGAACCCACTGGGTGACGCACCCGGTACACTGGCTCCCGAAGAGGCCGTCGATCTGTCTGAAGCAATTCGTATCTATACCATCAACAGCGCAAAAGCGATGGGGATCGAAAAAGAAACGGGCTCGGTAGAACTGGGTAAATCCGCCGATCTCATCGTGTTGGATCGTCACTTATTTAACGTACCGATCAAACAGGTTCATGGCACCAGCGTGGTCAAGACGTATTTCAAAGGCCAGCTTGTGCATTCAGCGCCAGAGAAATCCTGACGCCGCGCAGTCTATTACACGCATAAATATCAGGGGCGTCGATACGGCGCCTCTGCAAACACCGCTCTCACCCCCCGAATTGGTCTGCCTATCTATCAATAAGTGGCGGGGCACATCCGGCTATTCCGTTGCTATCTTATTGCTATGAAAAGCAGCCTGATTTTCAGCCCCCATTCGTAACCACAAAATATTCGCGACAACATGAGAGTAAAATGATGAATTCAGATCGGGAAATAATAATTAATTCAGTCGAGCCAGAAGATTATGAGCAATGGCTACCCTATTGGGAAAGTTATCAGGAATTCTATAAGGTGCAGCTTTCCGATAAGGTCACAGAAGTCACCTGGAGCCGCTTTTTTAAAGCCGATATCCCTGTGTATTGCGCGGTAGCGAGAGAAGGATTACACATTGTGGGCTTCGTGCACTTTGTTTTTCACGATTCCACCTGGGGTGTAAACCTTTATTGTTACTTGGAAGATCTTTTCGTTGCCCCCACCGCTCGCGGTAAAAACGTTGGCAAAAAACTGATTGAATATGTGAGAGAAAAAGCGCAGGAAAAACACTGCGATCGGCTGTATTGGCATACTCAGGAAACCAATAAAACAGCCCAGCGACTTTATGATTGGGTAGCGGAAAAACCGGGCGTGATAGAATATAGAATGCCGCTTTAACGATAAAAAATAGATTGCCGCCGCACAGACTTTCTGTACTGCGTCAGACACTCACCACCACACCAAATATCCCCCCGAATGTGGCAACATACGCCCACAGCGGTAAGTTGATTGCAGGATGAATCTGCATAAGATCCGCGACAAGACTCATCCCGGCAATAAACAAACGGCCACAAAGCTGACAATGAACTTACTCTGTTCAGAATGCGATATTTCCTTATAAATGCGAGCCGTGTTTTCACCCGCCAGATTAGTGTTATTGCCCGTGGTGGTTATTGACGTTAATAACGCCGGATTCATTATTGATAACCGTTTGATGTTCGACCGAGTTTCTCTGTTCAATCTCCATCACTCCCTCCTTAGATACAAAGTCATCACAGTAAGGGGTTTGAGCACAACATGAATGAACCCGCTACGTTGATCTTCACTCACACCTTATTGGCGCATGCCGATCGCCAACCGATTAAAGGCACTCATCAGCGCAACAGCAAAGCTCAGATCGGCGATCTCTGCATCGCTGAAATGCGCCTTCAGCGGTTCGAAATCTTCATCAGGCGCGTGGCTGCGAGCCACATCCACAAGCGATTCAGTCCAGGCCAGCGCCGCACGCTCGCGTTCATTGAACTGCGTGCTCACACGCCAGCCCGCTAGGCTGTCCAGCTTGGCATCCGGCACGCCGCCAGCACGCAGAGCCGACGCATGCATCTCCAGACAGAAAGCACAGCCATTAATTTGTGAAACACGTAAATAGACCAATTCGATCAACGGTTTTCCAAGACTGCTTTTGTCCAGCGCTTTCTTGGCAATGCCGAACCCTTGATAGGCTTCTGGCGAGAGGGTTTGGTAAGGTAAGCGAAGCGTACTCATAGAAGATCTCCAGTAAGTAAGAATGAAAGAACGAGAAAAGCAGTCAGCGCATAGAGCATCTGAGCCCCTGTTTCAACCGTCGGGAGTTGCCTGACCGTGCCATCCGAGGTGATCGCAAAGTCGTTGTTTCATGGCCCCTCACACCGATAGCGCCTGGCTGAAATGCAGCCCTTTAGCGAGTAAGCCCTGACGAAAATAGAAGCGTTGTGCCAGCGCATTGCCCAGAGCCGTATCGAGCACCAGATGCACACAGCCTTGCCGCTGCGCTTCCTCGCGCATTGCCTCGATCAGCAGGCCGCCGAGCCCCCGATCGCGGGCCGCGACGGCAACCACAAGGTCATCAACATAGAGGAATCGGCCATACAATAGGTTTTCCTGAATGCGGTAGCCCGCCAATCCCATGACGAGATCGCCCTGCCATGCCGCCAGCAGACAATAACCTTGCCCGGCCTGACGACGTGCCTGCGCAGTAAATACGGCAGCATCAGGAAGATGAGGCCGTAGCTCCCGCATAACATCGAAGCAAGCCAGGTAGTCCCGATCGCTGTCAATGAGGCTCAATCGAAAGGTGCTCATGCCAATCTCCTTGTAATAGAGCGGGTATGTTAGGAAAATCATGCCCCATAAAAAAGGTGCAAGAATTGAGTAAATGAATGGGACATAACGGATGGACATGCAGCAACTGAAGCCAAGCAAGGAACACGATGCACCGCTCTATTTACAGTTGTATCGACGCTACCGCGACGCCATTACCGCCGGAAAACTTCATCCGGGCGATCGCGTGCCGTCCGTGCGCAGCCTCGCCAGTGAGCTAAATCTGGCACGCGGCACGGTCGAAATGGCTTATCAGATGCTGGCCAGTGAAGGCTATTTCCTGACACGCGGCCCAGCAGGAACTATCGTCTCACCCCGGCTGGAAAATCTGGGCGAGTCGGGACACATCGCCACATCCCTTTCTCAAATACCCACGCGCCCGCAGACCGAGACAGATCAAGTACACCCTTTCCAGCTCGGTTTACCAGCACTGGATGCCTTTCCCCGCAAGAGCTGGACGCGCCTTGCCGGACACAACTTACGTACTCTGGATACGGCAGCCATGATCTATCCCGATCCGGCGGGCTATGAACCACTTCGTCGCGCCATCGCAACCTATCTGGGAATCTCGCGCGGTATCACTTGCACATACGAGCAGGTGTTCATCACCGCAGGCTACCGGGGAGCGCTGGAACTGGTGTGTCGCACGTTGTTGCAACCCGGTGATAGTGGATGGTTCGAAGATCCTGGCTATCTCTTTGCGCGCCAGTTTTTGGAACGAGCAGGTATGCATCTGGAACCCGTTCCAGTGGATGAGGAAGGTCTGAATGTGGACATGGGTCAACAGCAAGCCGCAGAGGCACGTTTTGCCGTAGTGACCCCCACGCACCAAAGCCCCATGGGCGTGGCGTTGTCTTTACCCCGGCGACTACAGCTGTTGGAATGGGCCAGCCACCGCCGATCGTGGATCATTGAGGACGACTACGACAGCGAGTTCCGTTACCACGGTCGGCCATTGCCGGCGCTGAAAAGTCTGGATCGCGACGGGCGCGTGCTCTATACCGGCACCTTCAGCAAGGTGCTGTTTCCCGGCCTACGCTTAGCCTATCTGGTTGTCCCTGAACCGCAGATCGAGCGCTTCAAGGATACGGCAAATCACTTTTGCTGCCCCGGTTCGATCTTGCCTCAGGCCACGGTGGCAACTTTCATGGAGCAAGGTCACTTTGCCCGCCATTTGCGCAGAATGCGGTCACTGTATGCGACTCGCCGCGGCTATCTCGTCGATGAGCTGTTACAGAGATTAGGTTCACACCTGATCGTCCAGCCGCAGGCGGGCGGTATTCATGTGTTAGCTAGGCTGGCCGCCCGTGGCAACGATCAGTCTCTGGCAGCGGCGGCGCAATCTCATGGTCTTGCCATTCAGGCGCTGAATGACTGGCGAATGAGCAGGCCATCACACGGTGGGCTGCTGATGGGATTCACTAATGTGACCGAACCTGCGATGGCGAAGGCGTTGGTACATCGACTGGCCGTTGCCATCGGGTTATCGTGAAAGGGTTATCCCATAGTCGAGCCGCATTGCGGCCCGTAAGCTCAATCGGTATGACTTCCCACCCGCCGTACCGACTCTCTGACCACCACCTGTCCGGCCAGTTCGGTGCGCTGGGCAATTCCGAGCGCCTGTGAGGGCGTCATTTGCTGCGCCAGCAGCTGTAGCGCCGCGCGAGCAATCGTCTCAAACGGCAGATGCACCGTAGTGAGTGAAACCGGCAGCATATCGAACGGCAGGATGTCGTCCATTCCCATCACCGACATGTCTTCCGGCACCCGTAGTCCGTGCTGATACAACGCGTCGATCACGCCGATGGCCTGATTATCCGCCGCACAGAAAATCGCGGTAACCCCCAGTCTGTCAGGGTTCGCCGTCAGCCAACGCAATAGCGCGTCACGCGCCGTGCGCGGGTGGAAATCCGGCAGCGAAAGGATCAGATCCTCATCGACCGTAATGCCCGCCTGCATGAGCGCATCCCGATAGCCGCGCTCGCGCTGTTTGATCGTCATACGCGACGTCCAGGTCAGGTGCAGGATCCGCGTATGTCCTTGCTCGATCAGGTAGCGCACTCCCGCCGCCGCCGCATAGTGGTTGGCGGGCGTCACGCTGCTTAAGCGCATTGAAGGATCTTCACCGTTGATCAGCACCGCCGGAATCCCGCTTTCCGCGACGGCATTCAGCAGCGTCGGGTGATCGTCATTCACAATCAGAATGCCGCTCTCTTTTCCGCCCTGAAGCTCACGCAGCAACTGCTGTTCGTTAATGGTGTCGTGCTCCCCCAAAAACGGACGCAGTTGGATATTCCGTTGCAAACACAACGTTTTCAGGGCGTTAATCAGCGTCAGCGACACCAGATTGTATTCACTCTCCAGCATCAGGTTGCGCGGCGTCGCCAGCAGAATGTGGCGCAGCGGTTCCGTTTGCGCGACGGTCGCTTTGGCCACTTTATGCAGCGGATAACCCTGCTCGGTGGCAATCGCCATGATGTGCTGCCTGACTTTGGCGCTGATCGGTGCTGTACCGTTCAGCGCACGGGAAACCGTGCTGATGGAAACCCCGGCGCGGTCGGCAATATCCTTGAGTGTCGCCATTATTTCATCCCCGTGTTGGCAATCCCCGTCGTGATGTATTTTTGCAGGAAGACGAACACCGCCGTCACCGGCAGAAGCGAGAGCATCGTCATCGCCAGTATATAATGCCACTGCACCGAGAACTGCCCCTGAAACGCGTTCAGACCGATTTGCAGCGTAAAATTATCCTGACTGGAGAGGACGATCAGCGGCCAGAGGAAATCGTTCCAGCGCCAGATCACCGAGAAGATCGCCAGCACGGCCAGCGCGGGGGCGGTTAACGGCAGGATGATCTTCCAGTAAATACGGAACTCGCTGGCAGCATCGATGCGCGCCGCCTCGATCAGCTCATCGGGGATGGTCAGCATATATTGTCGTAACAGGAATACGCCCGTCGGTGTCGCGACCGTAGGAATAATCACGCCCCACAGGTTATCGCCCATGTTCAGGCCAATCACCACCAGGAACGTCGGCACCATGACCACCGACAGCGGAATCATCATGGTGGAGAGAAACAGCGTCAGCACCGTACCCCGCCCGCGAAATTCGTATTTCGACAGCGCAAACGCCGCCATCGAACTGAGCAACAGGGTCAGCAGCGTCGCCATCACCGTCACGAACACGGTGTTTTTCAGGTACGTCGTAAAGTGGAACTTCGTCAGCGGCGTGGCGTAGTTATCCATCTCCAGATGCAGCGCTTTCATCGGCACCAGATCTTTGGTCGGTACACGTACCACCTCGCTCGGCGCATCCGGGTTCACCAGTTGCGCGATCAGGCCGATGCGCCGCACCAGCGCCATCGTTTTCGCGTCACCATCGTCCTGCTTAACCTGCCACAGCTCCAGCGGCTTCGGGTATTCCGGCAGCGTGATGGTATCGGCCGCCTGCGGCAGAAAGCTGGGCGGAAAACGGTTGATCTCCGCGGGCGTTTTGAACGACGACATTGCCGCCCACATCACTGGAATCAGTACCAGCAGCGTACCGACCACCAGCCAGACCCAGCTCATGATATCGGTGATGTGAATGCGTCCCGGATGGCGGGTGCGGGTGAGAAATGCGATTATCTTCATCATGGCTCCCGTTATTATTTCCCTTCCAGCCGACGCGTCAGCAGGAACTGCAACGCCGTCAGGATCATCAGCACCACGCCCATCAACACCGAGGCTGCCGAGGCCAGCCCGTAGAGCGACGCGTTAGACGAAAAAGCGGTCTGGTAGATGTACTGCACGATAAAGCTGTTGGCCGTACCGGGGCCGCCACCGTTGGTTAACACCCAAGCTTCATCGAAGATCTGCACACTGTTGATGGTCAGCAGAATCACCACCACCAGAATGTTCGGCGCCAGCAGCGGCAGCGTCAGGCGATAAAAACCGCGCCAGCGCGAGGTGCCGTCCACCGCCGCGGCCTCATAAATATCACGCGGGATCGCCTGCAATCCGGCCAGCAGGATCAGGGTATAAAACCCGACGTGAAACCAGACGGAGACAAACACCACCCAGAAGCGCGACAGCGTCGGATCCAGCAGAAAGGTAATCGGCTGCCCGCCGAGCGACGACAGCACCAGATTCAGCAGGCCGTTGCGGTTAAGGAACCACTGCCAGATCAGGCCCACCACCACCGGCGACAGCAGCACCGGATAGAAGAACATCGCGCGGAAAAAGCCTCGGGCGATAATCTTGCGGTTGAGGATTAGCGCCGTCACCAGCGCTACCAGCAGCGTACAGAGCACGTTGAAAAAGGTGAACGACACCGTGTTATAAACACCGGTCCAGAACAGATCCTGTTCACAGCTTGACGGCTCGGCGTAGTTGCCGCAGCTCAGCAACGTGGCAAAGTTATCCACCCCCACGTAGGGGCGTTCCCACAGCAGAATATTGGTGCCGCCGGTAAAGGCGTAGCACACCGCCAGCAGAATCGGAATAAAGACAAAAACGGCGAACAGCAGCATATTCGGCGCGATAAAAAACCACGGCATCACTTTGCGACCACCGAGTTTTTGTAGCAGATTCACTGCTTTCTCTACTGGAGTCACCAGCTTATCAACCAGCGAGCCTGCGGGCAGTAAGGCAATCTTTCTCATGTCGTCCTCTCCCGTCGCGATAATTAATGCGCGGTGCAGCGCGGTAATGTGTCATCCGTTTCGCTATCGAACAGATGGCAATACGCCGCTGGAAAGCGGACGAACACCGACTCACCTGCGGCGAACTCGCGGTGCTGCGCCAGATGGACGATCATCTCGTCGTCAATACCGCCCATTCGCCCGTAGATGAAAGTCTCATGTCCCATCATCTCGCAGCGATCGACGCACAGCGCAATCCCCTCGCCTTCTTCCACCAGTTCACAGTGTGAAGGGCGAATACCGAGCGTGACGTTTTGCCCGACGGTGCCGATAAACGGCAGCACCAGACGATTACCGGACGGGCATTGCACCTCGACGCCATCCGCGCAGGTGGCGACAATCTGCGCCGGGAACATGTTCATGCGCGGCGAGCCAATGAAGCCCGCGACAAATTTGTTTTTCGGCCGATTGAACAGCTCCAATGGCGTGCCAACCTGCTCAATGCGACCCGCGTTCAGCACCACAATGCGCTGCGCCATCGTCATCGCTTCCACCTGATCGTGAGTCACGTAAATCATGGTGGTACGCAGTTTCTGGTGCAGGCGGGACAGCTCGCCGCGCGTCTGCACGCGCAGCTTGGCATCCAGATTGGAGAGCGGTTCATCAAACAGGAACAGATCGGGTTCGCGTACGATCGCACGACCAATGGCTACACGCTGCTGCTGTCCACCCGACAACGCGCGCGGCTTGCGATCCAGATAGGGTTCCAGCCCCAACATACGCGCCGCTTCATCAATACGGCTGTTAATTTCCGCTTTAGGGAAGTGGAGATTTTCCAGCCCGAACGCGAGGTTCTTACGCACCGAGAGGTGCGGATAGAGCGCGTACGACTGGAACACCATCGCAATCTTGCGCTCCGCCGGCGTGAGGTCATTCACCTTGCGCTTGTCGATCCACAGTTCACCGCTGCTGATTTCTTCCAGTCCGGCAATCATGCGTAGCAGCGTGGATTTTCCACAGCCCGACGGGCCGACAAAGACCATGAACTCGCCGTCATGAATCGTTAAGTCCACGCCTTTGATGATGTTCACCGCACCATAACTTTTGTGGACGTTTTTTAGTTCCAGACTCGCCATTGTCAGCCCTCGCAAACAGAATCTAACTGTGCCAATAACATCAGCATGACCAGCGCCTGCCCGTAAGGCACGGCGACATTGGGAATATCGCGATAGAACTGTAAGTCGTGCCCCATCGCCGTGCCGTCCGAGACACCCTGCACCACGCCCTGTGCATCAATCTGCGCCACCACGGCGGCATAGCCTTTTTCCAGCACCTCCTGCGGGAAATCGTGCAGCATTCCCAGCCGACGCGCCGTCAGAATACCAGCGATAAATCCGGCGCTGGCGGAGGTCTCCAGCGGTGAATCCGGGTCATCCAGCAGCGTGTGCCACAGGCCGGACTCGTGCTGGCAGCGCGCCAGCGTGGTCGTTTGCTGTTCCAGAATCGCTTCCAGCGTGCGCAGTACCGGCGCGGACAGCTCATCTTCCGCCAGCACCCGCATTTCCGGCAGCACCAGCGTGATCCAGGCGTTGCCGCGTCCCCAGAATGCGTTGGCATAGTGATGACGACCGACGAACGTCCAGCCGTGATACCACAGCCCGCTGCGCACATCGGCCAGATAGCGCGCGTGCGTGACGAGTTGGTATTCCGCCTCTTCAATCAGATCGCGGCGGGAGAGCAATTTCCCCGCGACCACCAGAAACAGACCGGCCATAAACAGCGTGTCATCCCACAATTGCCCGGTGTTCGGGCGCTCTTTCACCGTGTGCTGAAAGCCGCCGTCCTCGGTTTTCGGCAGCGAGTGCAGCAGCCAGTCCGCCCAATCGCTCACGGTTTCACGCCACTGCGCGGGGGCATCCGGTTTGTCCTGACACAGTAACGCCAACACCAGCATCGGTGCCGTCGAGTTGATCTGACGCGGCGGCAGCCCGGCATCCAGCTTTTGCTGATACCAGTTCGCCAGCGTCGTCAGCATGGTGTCGTCCTGCGTCAAATGCGCCAGCTTCCAGAAACCGTACAGCCCGACGCCAACTTCCCAATCCCACTCTTCGAATTGAATCGTCAGCCCGGCATCCGGCGTGTCGTCCTGCGTCACGCTGTCGATCGCTTTCAGGCGGCAAAATGCCCGCGCCACCTGCGCCAGTAGCGCTTCGGTTTGTTGTCGGTTAAGTGAACCTGTCTGCATGTCATGGGTTTCCTGTGTTGAACTGCGGGACGACCGGGACATCGTCGGGAAAAATGAAAGGCTGCTGCGCCACGCTGAATCCTGCCGTGTGGCTAAAGGCCAGCTCGCCGTAATCGGGATCGTCGATACGCACGCCGTCGCGGTCCTGTATCAGCGAACGCCCTCGGAAGCGGGCAGCAAATGCGGTGAATCCTTGTGCGCCGTCGCCGCTGTCCACGGCAACGAACCAGACGTTCTGTTCGCCATACGCGCGTAGTTCGCCTTCCGCCTGCTGGCCTGCGGTCGCAAACGGCTGTAATCCGGCGGGATTATGGAAGGCGGCATAGCCGTTGCCGCCGCGTACGAAGCACCAGACATCTTCAACGATGACGTCATCCAGCGCGGTTTGCGGCAGATAAAGGTGCGTCCAAGGACGGACATCCTGTTGCAGATCGAACACCATCAGCGCGCGATTACGGTGCTGCATCAGGTGCGGCAAACGCCCGTTGCCCGCCCAGTAAGAAGGACGGTGCACGCCGTCGGGACGATCCTCGCCGGGGTGGTTCACCCACAGGCGGGCGGCATAGTGTGTCCCCAGCCGCACGTCCAGCAGATGCTGCTGGTGTCCTGGCTGGCCGGGGTGATGATCGAAAACGGAAGAAAAGGCGACATCCTGCTGCTTCCAGGCGATGATGCGGGCGCTGCGATTCAGCCCTTGCACCCAACGTGCTTCTGCACCGTGCGGCAGTGACCAGTGTGCAATCCGATCCGTCGTTTCCGGCGGTTGATAGTCGCTCAGGCACAGCAGCGGCAGTGCGGCGCAGTGCGGAATCAGCCAGCCCTCGCCCCACATCAGCGCACACAAACCGGACAGCTCGGTCAACATGCCGGAACGCAGCTCTTTATCGTAGGCGCGTCCCATGGTGCCAACCGCGACACCGTTCTGATGTACCCACGCCGTCATCAGCATGATGCGGTCAATCACCACGCGAGATTTCTCGCGCAGATCGGCGTCCTGTGCCAGTTCGTACAGCGCCACCAGCCCAATCAGATCGATGGGGTAATAGGCCGCCGAATTCCACTCCACCAGCCCGTGCTCCAGAATGGAGTCAAACCAGCGCGTCAGGCGTTCGTGGGCAATCGCCCTTTGCTCCAGACCGCGACGGCCGCTGCATGGGAAGGTGTCATCAGGGAAGTTTTGTCCAGCCAGATATTGCGCGACGTGGAAGCACAGGCAATGGTTTTCGCTCCAGAACCACATGGTGTCGTTGCCCGGCTCATCAATCCAGTAGCGGAAACCGAGAATGGCGCTACGCACGCGACGCCAGTCCTGTGGCGGCAATTGCTGCCCCTGATAGCGCTGCCACAGCCAAATCAGCGGCACCAGTTGAAAATCCGCACAGTCTTCGCGGCGGCTGATTTTTTGCAGCGCGCTGTTGAGAATCGGCGCGGCGGCATCGCTGCCCTCACCTGTCGCAACAATCGCCAGCAGCCGCCCGAGGCGCTCAAAACCGTGCAGCGCGGTATGGCACAATACCGCCTCACGCCGCGCGGCTAGCGTCGGTAAGGCTGGCATCGTTTGTTCAGGCAAGCGACCGAAACTGAGCGTGCGCGTCAGCGTAATACCGTTGCAGGTCGCGGCGCAGACCAGATCGTAGTAGCCCACCAGAGCGGAGGGTAAATCCACCTGCCAGCCCAGATTACTAGCAGGCAGCGTCTGTTTCTGCTGCCATGCGGGGACGGATTCGTTGACGTTGCCAATCAGCCGATGCGCCATCGTCACGGACTCCGGCAACGGCTGCGTGCTGTTCAGCACCAGTACGGGCGGTTGGATCAGGTTATTTTCCAGCGTCAGCCCGTTTATCCAGCCATCCAGCGCGGCCAGCTGTGCGCTGAGCGCCGCGTCGTCATCAAGCTGCCAGAAGAGCGTGTCTTCCCCCTGATAGCACAGGCTGAACAGGTAATCGGTATCGCGCTCGCACAGTTCTTCGCTATGTACCACCAGCGTGTTCGCCCCTGCTTTCAGCGACAGCGTGATAGCACAGGTTTGTTCGGTATTACGGGTAAAGGGCGTAAAGCGGGCAACCTGCTCGCCGTTCAGCCACAGCGTGACGCCGCCGCAGGTGCTGAGCGTAAAGGGTGCCGGCTGCGCGCTATCGCTGTGGATCACGCAGCGGGAAAACCGCTGAACGTGAACCGGACACGGCCAGAAATCGCTGAAATTCACGCTGCGGCTTTCATCGCCGCCGCTCCACATCAGCGGGAAGCGTAAATTATCCGGCAACGCCACCTCGCGCTTTGCCTCTTCCTGCAAAAAACGCACGCGGCAGGGCAGCACACCAACATCGACAAAGCCGTTAATAAAGCGGTAATTCACCTTATCCGGCAGCGTATCCGGTTCGGCGAAATAACGTTTTTCCGTCAATTCGGTAATCAAAAACCGATTAATGACGCCGTTCTTCTTTAATTTCCAACCGATATTCATACGGAATCCTGTTTACGGCTTTGACAAATAAAATAACGAAAATGTATGGCTGCACGTATTTGCACTTCCTCTGTGCGTACGCTGCCAATATTTAGGGCAGCGAGTCATTTCCTGCACTGTAATATCGCAATTAGAATGCAAATTTGCATTAAATTGCCATTTGCATTCATTTATTGACATTTCGCATTAATAAATAAGATTCTCACGTTTATATATGTGATTAATATCACAAAAACGCTTTATTTAAATCAACATTTAAAATATCTTTAACCTGCCTCACATAAATCAGTCGAGGTTCTGTCCATGATTGCATGATGAAAATGACAGATGAATGCAAATTTGCATTAATTAAAAAACAGCCTAAATCTCAGGAATAAAATAAACCCCGTCGCCAACGCCAGGGTATTTACGTCATTAATCAAACATCAGATGTGCTCACCAACGGAGAGGTTTATGATGCGTTCCAACACCGCGTTATTTTTTTCCGCCCTTGCACTGGGGTTATTCAGCAGCAGCGCGTTAGCCGCTAAAACGCAAATAACATTTTTATATAGTGACGACGATCCCGAATTAGTGCATTTCATGGAGCAGAAAGTAAAAGCTTTCTCCCAAAGCAATGAGCGCATCGATGTGAATTTTGTCAGCACCGGCTATAACGCGCTGCAAACGCAGTTACCGATGCAGCTGGCGGCGGGCTTAGGCCCGGATATTGCCAAAACCACACAAATGGGATTGCTCGGGTATACGCTGGATTTGCGCCCTTACCTGAAAGACCCCGCCGACTTTGAGAAACGCTACAGCGCCGGTATCGAAAAGATCATGCGCGTGAAAGGCGTGCATAAAGCCGATGCGCTGCCGGGCTTTGTCGCGTCCTGGACGGCCGATCTGCCGTTCGTTAACGTGACGCTGTTTGAACAGGCGGGCGTTCCTCTGCCGCAGCCGGGTTATACGATTGATGATTTGATGAAAGCCTCGAAGCTGGTCGCGGAAAAAACCGGTGTACATATCCCCTTCACCATCGACCGCAGCGGTTTCCGCTTCTCCGGCCCGGCCTACTCTTACGGCGCACGCTACGATAAAGACGGGCTGATCAACTTCCCGGACGCCGCCGCGCAGCAGTGGATTAAAGATCTGAAACGCTGGTCAGATGAAGGCGTGTTCCCACGAGAAATGTGGGGCGCAGCGGGCGGCGGTCAGTACAAGAGCATGGCGGACGATTTCGTGAACGGCAACATCGTGACCTACTTCTCCGGCAACTGGCTGTTGAACCAGTTCAGTAAGCAGATTGGCGACGGTTTTGACTGGAAAGTGCTGCCCGCACCTTGCAAAGAGAAGTGTATTTCGATGGGCGGTGCGACCTTTATCATGCCGTTCACCACCACCAAACACCCGCAGGAAGTGGCCGAATTCATGGAGTGGCTGGGCAGCGAACCGCTACAGCGTGAGATTGCCGAGCGCTTCAATATCATCGTCGGCGCGGATATTACCGATCTGCACTACCAGACCAAAGATAAGCACGTGATCGACGGCCTGAACACCGCGCGCGAAGAGATCAAAAAGATCCCGTCTTACGTCTTTGATTGGGAACGCATGGAAAGTTTGGGTGCGAACGAACTGTACCCGATCATTCTGACGCGCTTTACCCAATACCTGAACGATCAAGTGTCGTTTGATGAGTATCTGCGCCTGACGTCAAACGATGTGAAGCGCCTCAACGAGACGATCGCGACGAATCAACAACAGCGGAAAAACGCACCGTGAAATGGCAACTGAGGGAGATCGACATTGATGGCGATCGCCCCTTTGATCGGGCGCAGGAAAGTGCGTTGTGCGAACAGCGCTGGCCGGGGCAAAGCCGCTGTCTGCTGGTCAGCGGCGGTTTTACTCGGCTGCTGCACTGGCATGACGGCCTCCTGACCTGCCGCGGCGGCGACAGCTTTCCTATCGGCAATCCGGCCAGCCTGTCGCGGCTGGGGCTGTGGGCGGTACAGGAGATGCTACAGGCCGTTGAGGGCATCACGCCGCTTACGCCGCTCAGTGAAGCGCTGTTTCTGCACGTCGATAAGCATGTCGATCGGGTTATCGACTGGTCAAAGCAGGCGCAGGCCGCTGACTACAGCACGCTCGGACAAATAGTGCTGGCACACCCGCAGGACGCGCTGGCGGTGCAGTTGCTGACCCGCTGCGCCAGCGAGCTAGCCCTGTTAATCAACAGCCTGCCGGATTCACAGACTGACGCCGTCGATCTCTGCGGCGATCTGGCGGCTGCCTGCCTTCCCTATCTGGATTCAGGAGCACGCGCATCATGACGACATGGCTGTATGCCGGTGTAGATGGCGGCGGCACTGGCTGTCGGGCACGTATTTATCAGGCCGACGGTACGCCGCTCGGTCAGGGACACGGCGGCCGTGCCAATCTGCTGCTCGGCGTGGGAAGCGTACGCCAGTCGGTGGACGATGCCATCGCGCAGGCGTTGAAGCACAGCGGGCTGTCGCCGGATGACGTATCCCGGCTGAAAGTCGGACTGGCACTCGCCAGTGCGGAACATCGCGCCGCCTACGAGGCGTTTCTGGCGTTGCCACATCCGTATGCCGCTCAGGTACTCAATACCGATGCATTGGGTGCCTGTCTGGCCGTCAATCAAGGGAAAGACGCAGGCGTGGTCATTGCCGGAACCGGCTCCTGCGGGCTGGCGTGGCAGAACCAGACGATTACCGCCTATGGCGGCCATGAATTCCCGATTTCCGATCAGGGTAGCGGCGCACGGCTTGGGCTGGCGGCGCTGCAACACACCTATAATGTGCTGCAAGGCTGGTGCGCGCCGTCTGCGCTCAGTCAGCGTATCGACGATTTCTTTTCCGCCAGCTCAGCGCACGCGCAGGCTGCCAACACGCTCGACGCGCTACAGACATTTAGCCAGCAGGCGAAACCAGGCGATTATGCGCAGTTCGCCCGCCACGTATTTGACTGCGCTCAGCAGAATGATGCCGTTTCTCACGCGCTGCTGGCGCAGACGGCCAGCGAAATCAGCCTGCTGTTAGCCGCCGTGGCGCGCCATGCCACACCTCGCTTATCGCTCATGGGCAGCATCGGCTTACATATTCGTCCCTGGCTGCCGGACGAGTGGCAATCCCAACTCGCCGCCCCGATGGGCGATGCGCTCGACGGCGCACGATTGATTGCCTGTCATGATTATGCGTTATACAGCCATCCGTTATAAAAAATAAATAATGCCGGAGACATCAATGACATCACTCACTCGCAGAACCTTCGTCAAGCTCGGTGCAGGCAGCGCCATTACGCTGGCTGGCGGTTTTTTTCACGCCAACGCCGAATCCTCAGCGACCGCCAGTCCGCTGCGCATTGCCATTATTTCGGATGTCCACGTCCACAATATCTACGGCAACTACGATTTTGACGGCCTGCCCGATGCGCAGACCGGAAAGAAGCTGACCATTCGCACCCTGAAAGATTCGGTGAATTCGACCCGTATCTTCAATGAGCCCTACTTTGCGCTGCTCGCCGCGCTGGACGAACTGGCAAAACAGCAGGTGAAATACGTGGTGCTGTCCGGCGATTATTCTGATGACGGCCAACAGCCTACCGTTGAAGGCATTGCCGCCATCCTGACGCAGTATGAACAGCGCCACGGCATGCGCTTCTTCGCCACGCCGGGCAACCACGATGTCAATCGTCCACAGGGTGATGACTCCTGGCAAAGAATGCTCAACGCCGACGGCAGCAGCACCATGCTGAGCAGCAAGCCCGGCGTTAAGCTTGGCGACGCGCAGTCGCTGATTGTTACGGCTAAGATGCAGGCACTCGGCTATGAACGCGGCCTGCCGCTGATGAAGCCGTTTGGTTTCTTTAAACGCGACGACTTCCTGCACTGGGAAACGCCGTTTGGCGACAGTGACGAACTCAGTAAACGCCAGTATCTCGCCCGTTCACCGGACGGCAGCAAACAGTGGGACATTGTGGACGCGTCCTATCTGGTGGAGCCGGAAGCGGGACTGTGGCTGCTTTCCATCGATGCCAACGTGTATCAGGTCAAAGACGGCCCAGAGAAACGTGAAGGGATTGAAGGCTATTCCACCAGCAGCAACACGGGCTGGAACGCCTTGCTGACCGAGAAACCGTTCATGCTGCCGTGGGTGAAATCGGTGGTACAGCGGGCGAAAGCGCAGAATAAGAAGCTGCTGGTGTTCTCACACTATCCGCTGGTCGATTTCCTAGACGGCACGGTGGAGGACGAAAAACAGCTGTTTGGCAGCAACAGCTTCATTAAGCGCACGCCGCGACCGGAGGTCGCCGAACAGGCGCTGGCGGCCGGAATCCGCCTGCACTTCAGCGGCCACCTGCACGTCAACGACACCGGCGTGTATCGCGGTTCACAAGGGACTCTGGTGAATGTCGCGGTGCCGTCGCTGGCCGCCTACCCGCCCGCGATGAAACTGGCGACGCTGCATGGCGATCGCGTCGATATCGACACGCTGGTTCTGCGCAACGTGCCACAGTTCAACCATCTGTTCCCGTTTTATCAGAAAGAGCTGGAGCGCACCGGTGAGCCGCTGGGCGACATTCTGAAAAGCCGCGATTACTACGACTTCCTGCACCATCATCTGGCGCTGCTGGTACGCCAGCGTTTTCTGGTGAAAGACTGGCCGGAAGATTTATCGCCTCTCATCAATACGCTGAACTGCGGCGATCTGCTGTGGATCGCCCAGCAGCAGGATCCACTCAGCGCCAAAACGCTGCCTGACGCCGCTGAGCGCAAACCAAAGGCGGTAGCAGGCACAGATGGGTTACAGGATATTTCACTGCTCACGCTGGTGACCGACTGGTATTGCCTGCGCAACGGCAGCGATCTCGCCTGGCAGGATATTCCGGCAGCGCGGGTGAAGCAGTACCGCGCCCTGCTGGCGGCCTACACGCCAACGGCCACACTGCCGCCGGACAGCCTGCAATACCGCTTCGGCCTGATGCTAAAAATCCTCGCTGGTTACATCAACGATGAGCCTGCCACTCGCTTTATGGTTGATATGCAGGGGAATTTCCTAACAGTATAAGATTTTCTCTTTCGGGGCGGCTTCGTGCGCCACACTGGAGATAAAACTGAGCCAACTCACATGCTCACGGGTCTTCTCTTCACGGCGTAAAAAATTATGCTGAGGTGAACATGAACGCCGAGTGAGCGGCATGGACGCCGCGAAAGCCAGTGCCGCGTCGGGAACGCGTCACTGGCGGCTCGAAAAGCGGGCATGGGCACCGAAGGAACCGCGTTAGCGGCATAATTTCCGCCAAAAGCCGGGGTTCATAGGGGGCTGGCGTAGCCCCCTATGTCGGGCGCGTGCTACGACGTAGCATGAAGAGGACAGTGCTCGATGCGCACGAAATCCCCCCATACCTGTCAGCAATCACACCAAAGCTCCCCTATCCCCTTACATACTTTCTTACCTATTACCCCTATCGTCATCGATAAAAATCGGTATGTTATAATATAACAAATTAGCTTTTTACCGATGATAATGACAAGTTTTTACTCCCTCTCCGCGCTTAAGCGCGTGTTACTGGTTTCCCTGCTGTTGGTGCTGTTGTGGCTATTGGTCGGGTGGGCGGTGGTGTTGCCATGATTGCCCTACAGGAACTGGCCGTTGGCTATCGTCGTCAGCCGCCTCTCGCGACAATCAGCGGATGTTTCCATCAGGGTTCGCTGACGGCGATTATCGGCGCAAACGGCTGCGGAAAATCCACATTGCTGAAAACGCTGGCTGGCCTGCTGCCACCGCTTTCCGGCTCATTCCGCCTCGGCGATGACAGCAAAGATAATGCCATCGGCTATTTGCCGCAGCTCTCTGAATTCGATCGGCAGTTCCCTATCAGCGTACGCGATCTGGTACTCATGGGGTCATTGCCCCATCGCGGCTTGCTGCGGAGTATCAACGCCAACTGGCATCGAAAAGCGACCGATGCGCTCGACGCCGTCTCCATGGCGGACTTCGCCGATCGGCATATTGGCGTCCTGTCCGGTGGGCAGCTACAGCGCGTGCTCTTCGCGCGGCTACTGCTGACACAGGCTCCCATCATTCTGCTGGATGAACCTTTTACCGGCATCGATAGCCAAACCACGCAGGCGCTTTTACAGACAATCGAGCAGCTTCACGCCGAAGGAAGAACCATTCTGGCCGTGTTGCACGACTTGGAACTGGTCGGTCAGCACTTCCCGAACATCTTGCATCTCACTCCGGACGGCCATCGCTGGGGAGATGCTCAGCCCATACTACATAGCCTGCGCAAGGCCGACAGCGATACGCCAACGCTCAGGATCGTCACGTCATGATGTTATTTCACCTGATCACCTCTCCTTTTGCCGAATTCGGTTTTATGCGTCGTGCGCTGGTCGGCTGTCTGGTCATCACGCTAAGCGCCGCGCCGCTGGGCTGTTTCCTGCTGCTGCGGCGCATGAGCCTGATTGGCGATGCATTGTCGCACGCGGTCTTACCCGGTGTCGCCATCGGCTATCTCATCTCCGGGATGTCGCTGCTGGCGATGGGAATCGGCGGCTTTATCGCCGGACTGGCCGTCGCCATGCTCTCCGGCTTCGTCACCCGCCACACGGAATTAAAAGAGGACGCCAGCTTTGCCGGGTTTTACCTCGGCTCGCTGGCGCTCGGCGTCACGTTGGTGTCACTGCGCGGCTCCAGCGTCGATCTGCTGCATGTGCTGTTCGGGTCGATCCTCGCAGTGGATCGCGCCGCGCTGATCGACATTGCGCTGATCGGATCGACCTCTTTGCTGGTGCTGGCTGTGATCTATCGGGCGCTGGTGATTGAATCGTTTGATGTGACCTTCCTGCGCATCAGTTCAGGCCGCTATCGGGCGTTGATCCATGGCCTATTTCTGTCGCTGGTGGTGCTGAATCTGGTCGCCGGGTTCCAGCTGCTAGGCACACTGATGACGGTCGGCATGATGATGCTACCTGCCGCCAGCGCACGCTTCTGGACGCAGCGTCTGCCCGTCATGCTCGGCATTGCAGTGCTGCAAGGAATGGCCGCCAGCCTGATCGGCCTGCTGTGGTCTTACTATGCCGAGCTGCCCGCCGGGCCTGCCATCATCCTGACGATTACACTGTTTTTCTGTTTCTCGGTTTGTGTTGGTCACAACGGTGGGCTGTTACGCCAGCGTCGTTGACCGATGAATCTCGTTATCTGCAACTTTCTGTGAGGGAAAAATGAAACGTTCACTGTTAGCTATTGCGTTATCCGGCCTGCTGCTTAGCCCACTGGCGATGGCAAAGAATCTTGATGTGGTTGCCAGCTTTTCCGTACTTGGCGATATGGTCAGCCATATCGGTGGCGATCATGTGACCGTGACCGATATGGTGAAGCCCAATGGCGATCCGCATGAGTTTGAACCCTCGCCGAAAGACAGCAAAATGCTGGCTCACGCCGATCTGGTTTTCGTTAACGGGCTGGGGCTGGAAGGGTGGATCGATCGGCTGGTCACCGCATCCGGCTATCATGGCGACGTGATTACGGCCTCAAACGGGATTGAAACCCGCACCATGGTGGAAGACGGCAAAACGGAAACCGATCCCCATGTCTGGAACAGCATGAGCAACGGCGTGATCTACGCGCACAATATCGTCAACGCGCTGGTGAAAGCCGACCCAGCGAATGCCGATTACTATCGTCAACAGGGCGAAGCCTATATCAAGCAGCTACAGGAGCTGGACAGCTACGCGAAGAAAACCTTTGCCGCTATTCCGCCAGAAAAACGTAAGGTGCTAACCAGCCATGACGCGTTTGGCTATTTCAGCCAGGCCTACGGCGTGAAGTTCCTGTCACCGGTGGGCTACTCGACCGAATCGGAAGCCAGCAGCAAAAAAGTGGCCTCACTGATTAAGCAAATCAAACAAGAGAAAGTGAAAAGCTACTTCATTGAAAACCAGACCGACGCACGTCTGGTGAAACAAATTGCCGATGCCAGCGGCGCCCAGCCCGGTGGTGAACTGTACCCGGAAGCCCTGACCGACGCCTCCGGCCCTGCCGCAACCTATACGGCCGCGTTTAAGCACAACGTCGATACCCTCGCGGCCAGCATGAAGTAGATACGTAAGATTTAGTCAGCACACAGGGGAAAAGGAAAGACAGCGCCACGGATGGCACCTCACCTCGCTTACACCAGCGTTAGATTGAATGTTTTACCTTTCAGTTGCTCCTGCACCTCGGACGCGAGCGCACTGTCGGTGATGATATCGGTCAGTTCAGACAGCGGCGTCACGCAGAACAGCGAATAGGCGCCATATTTACTGCTGTCCGCCAGCAGTATCCGGCGGCTGGCATTTACGCCGAGATCTTGCTTCACGCCCGCTTTTTCTTCCGTCGGCGTGGTGATCCCTTTATCCAGGCTCCACGAGTTGCAGCTGATAAACGCGATATCGGGGTAAATGCTGCGTAACAGGCGACGACCGTGCTCACCAATACAGGACTGGCTGCTGTCATCAATACGCCCACCGATAATCGTCACTTCGATCTGCTTAAACTCAGACAGGAACAGCGCAATTTGCAAATCGGCAGTAATCACGCGCAGCGGCAAATGCGTCAGGTGACGCGCCAGTTCCAGCATGGTCGTTCCTGCATCCAGCACCACCGCACTACCCGGTTTGACCAGCGTTGCGGCATAGCGCGCTATCGCCTGCTTTTCCTGAAGGCTGCGCTGTAATTTTTCATTCGTGGTCGGTTGGGAAGGAATAAAACGATTGAGCGTTACGCCGCCATGACTGCGACTAATCACGCCCTGCTCATCCAACTTGATTAAATCACGGCGGATCGTCGCTGGGGAAGCGTCGATCACAGACACCAACTCATCTACCGTCACCAGATTATGGCTTTTCAGATAATCCATAATCTGATCAAGACGGCTCTGGCCTCTTACTTTATCCCCGCTCATGCGGAAAGCATCGGTTAATGTAGGATCCACGGCGATATCCATCTTGCTGTCATAAAGTTACTGTAAATTGTTGGTTGCAGGATACCAGAAACCTTCCCGAACGCGGGAAGGAAGATATCCTGCAATGCGCGCTGTATCGCGTTTTATTCGCTTACAAAACCCATGCATCAACGGTGATAAGTTACCGCCAATCAGGCCAGTTGCATCGCGAGCTGGATGGAGATCGCCATACTTTCGGACTTCGCTTTTCCTGTCCAGGCAATATCAAACGCCGTGCCGTGGTCAGCAGAGGTGCGGATGAACGGCAATCCGGCAGTGATATTCACCCCATCATAGAAACCCAGCAGCTTGAGCGGAATGTGTCCCTGATCGTGATACATCGCCACGACCATATCGTACTGGCCTTCATACGCCTGCAAATAGACGGTATCCGGCGGGCACGGGCCATAAACATCAATGCCTTTGGCCTTCATAGCTTCAACCGATGGCGACACGATTGTGATCTCTTCGTCACCAAACAGGCCATTTTCGCCCGCATGCGGGTTAACCCCGGCAACGGCAATACGCGGGTGGGTAAAACCGACGCGTTTGAGGAAGACATCCGCCATGTCGATCACCGTTTCCACACGATCGCGGTTCAGCGTATCCAGGAATTTACGCAGCGCGATGTGCGTTGAAACATGGATAACCTTCAACTTATCGGTATACAGCACCATCGCATAGTCGCGGCTGTTGGTCAGTTTCGCCAGTAGCTCGGTGTGACCCGGATAAATATGCCCCGCAGAGTGCAGCGCTTCTTTATTCAGCGGCGCGGTCGCAATCGCGTGGACTTCACCCGCCATTGCCAGCGCAGTCGCTTTCTTGATGCAGCGATAAGCCAAATCGCCCGCCTGTGCCTGAACGACACCAGGCTCCAGCGCCTGAGGATCTTCCAGCGGCTCATCAATGATGTTAATGACGCCCGGCGCGAAGACCGCGTCAGCCGGCTTATCAATGATTTTCAGCTCTACGGCTGGCACCACATTCAGCGCCAGAATACGTCGCATCGTCTGTACGCAGCCCACCACCACGGCAGACGCGCCGGAAAGCTCGCCTTCGGCCAGAGACTTGATAATAATTTCCGGTCCAATCCCTGCCGGGTCACCCATCGTTACCGCAATAATTTTACTCACTGACCTTCTCCTCAATAAAACGTAAAACGTCGAGCAAAGTAGTTTCGTTGCCAAAACCCCCCGCTTTAGTCATCACAGGGGTCGTGCCGACAACGCTGTTCAGCAGGTATCCCCAGGGCACACAGGATGCGATTTGCCCCTTAATCTGAAAGCCGGTCGCGCCCAGTGCGGTTGCCACAGCAATCGCAATGTCACCACCGGATAAATACAGCCCACCCGGCAGGCGCCGGTTAGTCCTGTCCGCTGTCAGGCTGTCTAGCGCCTGAACAATGCTGCGCGTAAGTTCCCCCAGATAGTGGCTGATCGTTTCGCCAAGCTGCTGTCGGCTAAGCCCAAGCTGCTGGCACCGCGCATCGATTTCGAAGCGCTGATTTTCGTTGTGACAGGTACGAATAATGCAATGGTGGCCGTTCATCAGCGCCGTCACCGCCTCCTCACACTGGGATGCCATGACGGTGGATGAATGGGGTGAAAAGAGCGCGCTGATATCGATCTCAACCAGCGAGACATCGCTGCGCAGTCTGGCGGCCGCAATCTGTTTTTGAGCGATATCGCTCATTGACCCAATGACAGCCAGCAGCGGCTTCTCCGTTTTGCGCGTAAAATCCTGCGCGTTCGCCAGCGCTTCGCTCAGGCCAGCCGAGCCGACCAGCAAGGGACGAAACGGCAACGCCCTGGCAGCGTCAACGATATGCGCCAGATCGTCCTGCACATCCGTATCCAGAATAATCAGACGTACGCCCTCGTCCGCCAACTGCTGTAAACGCTGGGCTAAATTGGCCTGACGGACGTCATCAAGGTGTATTTCCGCCACCGGTAACGCGGTTTGCTCGGCCAAACGGGCCGCGATAGAAGCTGAGGCCACCGGCGTTTTGGGATCGCTGGCAAATTCCGTGTCGGTAAGCAGACGAGCATTCACCCAGACCTCACCTTTGCGGGTCACGCGTCCCAGCGTCGGCGACGCGGCAGCAATCAGCGCAACGGGCACGGCTGCCGCAGACAGCGCCGCAGCGATCTCCGCCCCCAGATTTCCACGCAGCGTCGAGTCAATCTTCTTGATAATCCAGCCTTGGCCACCTACTGCCTGCCAGGCCGCAACCGCTTCTGCGGTACGTTGAGACGCTACGTCGCTACGCGCCGCACGGCTATCGGTGTTGATCACCACCGCATCGCCCAGTAAATCCGCATGCAGTTTATTAACGTCAAAGACGACGCTAACCCGCGCGCCATGCTGCGCCAAACCGACGCCCGCATCATTGGCACCCGTAAAGTCATCAGCGACCACTAATACCTGTTCTGCTGATTGCTGCACGTTTGACATACTCCATCCCCGGTTCATGATTACCTGATAATGATTATATTGAATCACGTTTGATTATATGTGAGCAATATCAAATTATTTAAAAGGAATTTCACCTATAAATTATCACCACGATGTGGCAAATGGCGTTTAGACGTGATGAGAGCCGCGTCATTTGACTGAAAGTAATCACCATCGCAACCATTATCATCATAGCGATAACGCTCTGGCGAAAGAGAAAAGGCAAGGTAATAAGCATGAACATCAATAGCACTATCCTCAGCGGTTACCGGGTACTTCAGGACATTAGTCACCTGTTGGCAGGGAAACAGCACGTTTTATTTGTCACCGACAAAAACATCGTCGGGCTGCCTGACGTTCAGGCGCTGATCGCACAAGTTAAGCAAGCCGTTCCGCAGGTGCTGTTGGTTGATAATGTTCCTGCCGAGCCAAGCCAGCACGACGTTGCCCAGATACTGAGCCAGCTCACACAAACCCAGACCGATCTGGTGATCGGCGTCGGTGGCGGTAGCGTGCTGGATGTCGCCAAACTGCTTTCCGTACTGTGCGCGGGCGATGACACCGTCACGCTGGATAGCCTGCTGGCAGGGGAAAAACCGACGCGCCGCACGACATCCCTGCTCATCCCGACCACCGCAGGAACCGGCTCAGAAGCCACGCCGAATGCCATTTTGGCAATCCCGGAAAAAGAGACCAAAGTCGGCATTATTACGCCAGTGATGCTGCCGGACTACGTTGCGCTGGTGCCGGAACTGACCATCAGCATGCCGTCACATATCGCCGCTTCAACGGGTATTGATGCGCTCTGCCACCTGATTGAGTGTTTCACCTCAACGATTGCCAACCCGGTCAGCGACAACTACGCGCTGATTGGCCTGAAAAAGCTGTTTGCCAACCTCGAAACCTCCGTGCGCGAGCCGAGCAACATGGAAGCCAAGCTGAACATGCTGTGGGCGTCCTACTACGGCGGTGCCGCCATTGCCCACTCTGGTACGCATCTGGTTCACGCCATGTCTTACCCGCTGGGCGGCAAGTACCACATTCCGCACGGCGTGGCAAACGCCATCCTGCTCGCCCCTTGCATGCGTTTCGTGCAGGACGCCGCACAGGACAAATTCGCACAGGCGTATGACCTGCTGCCGGATGCCGATTTGACGCTGAGTACCGCGGAAAAAGCACAGGCGCTGGTGACCTATTTCAGCGAATTGGTTAAACGCCTAAACCTGCCCAACACCTTGCAGCAGCTCGGCGTGGAAAAAGACCACCTGCCCTATCTGGTTGATGCCGCGTTACAGGTTCAGCGCCTGATGAAAAACGTGCCGACACAGGTCAGCGCCGACGATGTTCGTGAGGTTTATCTGACTCTGTTTTAAAAGCGCGGCTCTAAACAGCTTATTTCGTTCGTTTAGGCATAGAGATACACGGGGCGACCACAGAGGTGAGGCGTCCCTGCGGGAACCTCCCACTGTGTTTCCCCTAAAAACGGGCTTAAGTGAACAGCATTAGGCTTTAAACAGCGCGGTTTTGAATAGAACGATTTTAAGTTTTCATCTTTTTGATTACGTGTCACGAGGAAGAACAATGAGTAAAAACATTACCGGCGTCCTGACCGCCATCGTCACGCCGTTTGATAACCAGGGCGAATTTAACCCCGCAGCCATGCGCCTTCAGGTGCAGCGCCAGATGCGCTACGGCAACGGTATTTTTTGTAACGGCACCAACGGTGAGTTTTTCGTACTGCACACCGATGAAAAAGTCGCCGTTACTGAAACCTGCGTTGATGAAGTCGCCGGAAAAGTGCCGGTTGTCGGCCACATCGGTGAAATATCCACGCGGGAAACTATCAAGCTCGGCAAGCGCATTGCCGCACTGGGTGTTGATGCCGTTTCGGTCATCACCCCGTATTTCATCCCACTCAAACAGGAAGAACTGATCGCCCACTACACCGCCGTCGCCGATGCGCTGACTGTGCCGGTGTTTCTCTACAACATTCCTGCACGCACGGGGAATACGCTGGCGCCGGAAACCGTCCGCACGCTGGCGGATCACCCGAACATCATCGGCATCAAAGACAGCGCAGGCAGCTATGAAAGCCTGAGCGGTTATGTGCAAGCGGTGAAAGGCGTACAGGGCTTTAACGTATTGAATGGCCCAGACTCGCTCATTCACCAGGGCTTTGTTGACGGCTGCTCCGCCTGTATTTCCGGGCTGGCTAACGTGGCACCGGAACCGATCAGCCAGATCTGGCACCGCTTCAACGCGGGCGACATTGAAGGCTCTCGTCAGGCACAAGAACAGGTTGCCGAATTGCGTAAGACACTGTACGCCATCGCGTTCTCACCCGCCGTGGTGAAAAAAGCGCTGGCAATCATGGGTGAAGATGTCGGCGTCAGTCGCTATCCGATCCAGTTTTCCGCACAGGATGAAGACAACATCCGCAGCATACTTAGTCAATTCTCGCAGTAACAGAGAAATATCAATTTCCATTTAAGGCCGAGAAGATATGAACCATTTTAACTTTACCGATACCCTCATCATCATTGGGATGATTGTGTTTTATATCGCATTCACCTCATGGTTAACGCTCAAATTACGCAGTAAATCAAGTACCGAGTTCATGGAAGGGTCACGCGCGCTACCGGCGTTTATCGTCGGTATCCTGCTGATGACCGAATTCATCGGCGCCAAATCGACGGTCGGTACGGCACAGTCTGCCTTTGAGAACGGCATCGCCGCCTCTTGGTCAGTCATTGGTGCCGCTATCGGCTTCCTGCTGTTCGGGATGATTTTGGTTAAAAAAATCTACAATACAGGAAAGGTCACCATCTCTGGCGCTATCGCCGAGAAGTACGGCACCAGCACCAAGAACATCATTTCGATCATCATGATCTATGCGCTGTTGCTGGTAAACGTGGGCAACTACGTCAGCGGTGCTGCAGCAATCTCCACCGTACTGCACATCTCCCTGCCAGTTGCCGCGCTGATCACCGCGATTGTGAGTACCTTCTACTTCTATTTTGGCGGTTTAAAAGGCGTGGCTTATGTCACGTTGATCCACAGCGCCGTGAAGTACGTTGGTGTGATGATTATTCTGTACGTTGCATTGAAAATGACCGGCGGCTTTAAGCCAATGATCGAACAAATGCCGGATTACTACTGGACGTGGGACGGTAAAATCGGTGCCAGCACCATCTTCGCCTGGTTGATCGGGACTATCGGTTCTATCTTCTGTACCCAGTTCGTTATTCAGGCCATTTCTGCAACCAAAGATGCAACGTCAGCAAAACGTGCAACCTGGGTCGCCTTCCTCTTCTGTATGCCGATTGCACTGGCTATCGCGATTATCGGTGTTGCAGCGAAGTTTGCTCACCCTGAAATCAATAGCCTGTACGCCATGCCAATCTTCCTCCAGGATATGAATCCTTGGGTTGCTGGCCTGGTTACTACATCACTGGTCGCGTCCATATTTATCAGTGTGAGTACCGTCGCACTGGCGATTGCCTCACTGATTGTTAAAGACTTTTATGTTCCGTATTACAACCCAACACCGGAAAAAGAGATGAAGATGACACGAGTATTCTCACTCATCATCGGATTCCTGCCGCTGGTCTTTGTTTTACTGGTCCCTGAAGTCCTGAAACTGTCATTCTTTACCCGTGCAATCCGCCTTTCTATCTCGGTGGTCGCCATTATTGCCTTCTATTTGCCGTTCTTTAACAGCACGAGAGGAGCCAACGCCAGCCTGATATCAGCCTGCGTCGTCACGTCCGTCTGGTACATTCTCGGTAACCCGTACGGCATCGATAACATGTACGTCGCGTTGGCCACGCCAGCGATCGTCATGCTGATCGACCGTATGATTCCGAACAAAGCACACAAAATTAAAGTTTCTCAAACTGAAAATAAATCAGGAGCCTGAGTCATGAGTAGCGAAACCATTACCGTGGAACGTAGCGGAAAAGTTCATCACGCAGAAGGCGATGCCGCGCGTCTGGATGCCTACATTCCATCGGAATGCCCGCAGAATCATGCGGCCAACCTGCTCCATCTGCCGAACGGCGATGTGCTGTGCGTCTGGTTTGGTGGTACACAGGAAGGGATTGCGGATATCTCTATCTATATGTCCCGCCTGGTGAAAGGCAGCGATAGCTGGACTAAAGCCGTTAAGCTGTCTGAAGATGCCACGCGTTCCGAACAGAACCCGGTTCTGTTCCTCGCGCCGGATAACGTCCTGTGGCTGCTGTATACCGCGCAGAAATCCGGTAATCAGGACACCGCCATTGTGCGCTACCGCCAGTCTACGGATTTGGGCGCAACCTGGGGCGAGATTGGCACGCTGCTCGATCAGCCGGGAACGTTCATCCGCCAGCCTATCACCGTGCTGGCAAACGGTGACTGGCTGCTGCCGGTGTTCTACTGCCGCGTTCAGCCAGGTGAGAAGTGGGTCGGCAACGATGATGACAGCGCCGTGAAAATCTCCAGTGACCAGGGCAAGACCTGGCAGGAATATCCGGTGCCAAACAGCACGGGCTGCGTGCATATGAATATCACCCCGCTGAAGGACGGCACGCTGCTGGCGCTGTACCGCAGCCGCTGGGCGGATTTCATCTACCAAAGTCGTTCAACAGATGGCGGTAAAACCTGGTCAGATCCTGTGCCGACCGATTTGCCAAACAACAACTCGTCCATTCAGGTGACCACGCTGGAGAATGGCCATCTGGCGCTGGTGTTCAACCACATGAGCGCCGCCGATGCCACCGAGCGTCGTCTGTCGCTGTACGATGAAATCGAGGATGAAGAAGACAAAGCCAGCAATGCCAAAATGCCGGAAGTCCAAGCTGGCAGCCGTAGCGCCTTCTGGGGTGCTCCACGCGCGCCGATGACGCTCGCCATTTCGGAAGACGGCGGTAAAAGCTGGCCGTGGCAGCGCAATATCGAAGTGGGTGACGGCTACTGCATGACCAATAACTCCACGGAGAAGCTGAACCGCGAGTTCTCTTACCCCAGCGTCAAGCAGGCGCAGGACGGTAAGCTGCACGTAGCGTTCACCTACTTCCGTCAGGCGATCAAGCACGTCGTGGTGAGTGAGGAGTGGGTCAAAGCGAACTAAACCACGCTACTTTTTCTCTTTGTCAGCGGGGGGCGCTCCCCCGCTACCTTCAGGACACTATAATGATTGCAGGAAACCTCAACACCCTCAAACTCGCTACGCTGCCTGAAGCGCTATGGACCATTCTATCCGCACCCGGCATGTCGTTAGCTGAACTGAATGCGCTGCCCGAAGGCCGCTATCAGCCGGAAGGGGCCGAATGGTTCTACAACATCGGCACCGTGAACACCGCACCGCGCGCCACGCGACATACCGAATTTCACAGCAACTATCTCGATATTCAGTTGATTCTGGAAGGTGAGGAGATTATCGGCTACGGTCTGAATGATGTGCATGGTCAGCCCGCGACCGAGCGTAAACCGGATCTTTATATTCTGGATAACCCACAGGTGCCACATCAGATCCATCTGCGGGCAGGCGACTTCGTCACGTTTTATCCGGGCGAAGCCCATCAGGCGCTGTGTGCGATTAACGACAGCCCTGCTCCGGTCAAAAAAGCCGTGTTTAAAATCCCCGTCACGTTATTGTAATTAAGAATGGTTATCCCCTAAATAATTCGAGTTGCAGGACAAAACGTTAACGTTGGCCCTTTAGGGCGAGGCACATGTATGGGCCTTGTAACGCGGCAACCGCGCGAATCCTCAGGAGCTTACTCAAGTAAGTGACTGGGGTAAGCAAGAGAAGCCAACGCACATGCAGCTTGAAGTATGACGGGGATGCATTAAGGAGACACATCTCATGTCAGCGACAGCCCCCAAACACGCCCTGATTACCGGTAGCAGCTCAGGGATCGGTGCCGCCATCGCACAAAAATTACTGGCGGAAGGCTGGCGGGTAACCGGCCTGTCGCGCAAGCCGGGTGATTATTCACATCCACACTTTACCCACCGTGCGGTGGATATCATGGATACATCCGCGCTGACGGCCATTCTGGACGAGATTGCGCAGGTTGATGCCGTCATCCATGCCGCTGGTATCATGAAGGCCGCCCCGCTCGGTCAGCTTTCGCTGGAAGATGGTGAAATGCTATGGCGATTGCATATCAACGCGGCGCAGGTGCTCGCCGATCGTCTGGTTGATAAGCTGCCGCAAGGTGGAAGAATTGTGCTGCTGGGCAGCCGTACATCCAGCGGCTCCGCGGGGCGCAGCCAGTACGTCACGACAAAATCCGCGATGATCGGCATGGCAAGAAGCTGGGCAGCGGAACTGGCTCCGCGCGGCATTACGGTAAACATTGTCGCACCGGGTGCCACAGAAACGCCGATGCTGACGATGCCGGGCCGCCAGAGTTCTCCGCCGAAGCTGCCACCGATTGGGCGTTTCATTCGGCCGCAAGAAGTGGCCGATCTGGTGGGTTACCTGCTCTCCCCATCTGCCGCAGCCATTACCGGCCAGCAGTTGGTGATGTGCGGCGGTGCCTCGCTGTAATTCATCGTGATTTCCTTGCTCAACCGGCCCCGCAGGCCGGTTTAGTTAGCTGCTGGCGCGGGGTTCAAAGATAAACTTCACTTTTTCCACTACCGGTGGATGCTCGTCGTTGTCCATCATGGCAAGCACCAGACGCCCGACCTCCGCGCCCAGCTTTTCATAATCAAGCCGCATCGCGGTCAGCGCGGGAAACGCGTGTTCGCATTGTTCAGAACCATCCAGACAGGCAATCGCCAGATCGTAAGGAACTTTCATCAGACGGCGTTGGCATTCAAAGAGCGCGCCCAACGCAATTTCTTCATGGCTACAGATAATCGCATCCAGTTCCGGCTGGTTTTGTAGCAGCTCCGTCATCGCATAGCGGCCAAACTGTAGGCTGGGAGCTTCCGGGATCGTAATTTTCAAATCCGCATTGTGATAATGCGCCAGCATGGCTTTATTCCAGCCGTTCAACTGCTGTTTTTGCAAACGGTTATCCGTATGCGCGCCGATATAAGCCACATGACGATACCCCTTTTCCAGCAAAGACCTCGTCAGTTGTTCCGCCGCTTCGGCAAGGGCGATATCAATATTGATGTTTGCACTCAGCGCGGCTGCGCCGGACACATTCACCGTAATGACGTTGCTGGCCTGTATGATGTCCTGAGTACGTTGTGAGAGTTGCGCACTGAATAACACCAGTGCGGCAGGACGCTGCTGCAAGAGTTTTTCCACCATTCCCGCTTCGGTATGCTGGCGATATTCATGGCAGCCCATGATTAACGAAACGTTATGCTTGCCAACTGCCTGTTGCAGCGCCTGCACAAAACGCACGCTGGCGCGATCTTGCTGAAAAGGATAAAGCACCGCAATAGCGGGCTGATAGGCTGACGCCAACGCGCCTGCGGCCTGGTTCGGTACATAGCCCAGCGTTTTTATCGCATCATTGATTTTCTTCTGTGTGGCATCGGAGACCAGTCCTGGCTCCCTCAATGCGCGGGACACCGTCATCGCGCCGACACCAGCATGGTTCGCAATGTCCTGTAGCGTGACGCGACTCGTACTCTCGGTAAGCTGGCTGGCTTCTTGATTGGGTTCATAGCCCAATGTTCTGGCGGCCAGTTCCACTTTGCTGCGTAACTTCTCAGAGACCAGATCGGGTTTGCGCATCACGCGCGATACCGTCATCGTCCCGACGCCCGCGTAGTCGGCGACATCCTGTAGCGTAACCTTACCGGTACTACGACGCTTACGCATGCTCACTTCCTCTCCATTCGTCATTTTTTTCATCGCACGGTCGCGATAACAGCCGGTGACTTCTATTGCCTTCAGGCTAGCGTGACGCAGGGCAACGTGCGAACGACCCCGATTTCCTTACTGCGTCATTCACGCCCCGTCATCACCGTTGATAGTGTGCCTGTGCCGGTTCGGGTGGACAAATAAAGGCCCCGCTTGTGCTAAGCCGGTCACAGTTAATGATACGCATATCAGTTAGCGCTATCTTTTTAGATGTTAATCACATTATTTTCGCAATCAGCACACTATCCTGCGCTCAGAATGATACAGAGGTGACTCTAATGCTTAACACTTTACTAACACCAGACGTTGTTCAGATTTTACCTGCCTGTGATGATTGGCGTCACGCTATCGCTTTGTCCTGTAAGCCTTTACTGGATAACGGCTCGATTGAACCTACCTATATTGAGGCGATCTATCGCTCTCATGAGGCCATCGGTCCTTACTATGTCGTCGGCCCTGGGATTGCTATGCCGCATGCCCGTCCGGAAGACGGCGTGAATCAACTCGCCGTCAGCCTGACGCTGATTCGTGATGGCGTAGTTTTCCATTCTGACGGTAACGACCCCGTGCATTTGCTGATTGTTCTGGCCGCCACGGACAGCAATAGCCACATCGATATTATTTCACAGCTCGCTCAGTTGTTCGACACGCCTGATGACGTCGCCGCGTTACTCCGCGCGACGGATATCGAACAGGTACTTTCCGTTATTTCTCGTTATTAATTGCCACCAGAGGGACACACATTATGAAAATTACAGTCGTATGCGGTAACGGCCTGGGTACCAGCCTGATGATGGAAATGAGCATTAAAAACATCGTGAAAGAACTCGGCGTGGTTGCTGATGTGGATCACGTGGATTTAGGTTCAGCGAAAGGCACGGACAGCGACATCTTTGTCGGCACCAAAGATATTGCCGATCAGCTCGTCGCGCAGGCGGTAGGGGGAAAGATCGTTTCCCTGAATAACATGATCGACAAAGTGGCGATGAAAGAACGCCTGTCGGTCGCCCTGACAGAAATTGGCGCCTTATAAGCGGAGGATCAAAAATGGAATTCTTCCGTTTTTTAATGAGCGATGTGCTGTCTGAACCCTCAATACTGGTCGGTTTGATCGCTCTTATCGGCCTGATTGCACAAAAGAAACCTGCCACGGAGTGCATCAAAGGCACCGTGAAAACCGTGATGGGTTTCCTGATCCTCGGGGCGGGCGCGAGCCTGATCGTGTCCTCACTGGGCGATTTCGCCCAGATTTTCCACCATGCGTTTGGTATCGCCGGTGTGGTACCGAACAATGAAGCCATTGTCGCGGTAGCACAGAAGAACTTCGGCACCGAGATGGCGATGATCATGTTCTTTGCGATGGTTATTAATATCGCCATCGCCCGCTTTACGCCGTGGAAATACATCTTCCTGACCGGACACCACACGCTGTTTATGTCGATGATGGTTGCCGTGATTCTGGCAACCGCCGGAATGAAAGGCGTGCTGCTGATTACCGTCGGGTCGCTGGTCGTCGGGGTATCGATGGTGCTGTTCCCTGCCATTATTCACCCGTATATGAAGAAAGTCACAGGCTCGGATGACGTCGCCTTTGGTCACTTCTCTGCGATATCACAGCTGCTGTCAGCGTTTATCGGCAGCAAGTTTGGCAATAAAGAGAAATCAACCGAAGACATGGAAGTGCCGAAGAGCCTGCTGTTCCTGCGTGATACGCCGGTCGCCATCGCTTTTACCATGTTTTTCATCTTCATTTTCACCTGTCTGTTTGCCGGCCCTGAAGCGGTGAAAACGATGAACGCCGGTGGGAAAAACTGGTTCATGTTTTCGCTGATTCAATCCATTACCTTTGCTGCCGGCGTGTACATCGTGCTGCAAGGCGTGCGGATGGTGATTGCGGAAATCGTGCCTGCGTTTAAAGGCATTTCTGACAAACTGGTTCCCAATGCTAAACCGGCATTAGATTGCCCCGTTGTCTTCCCCTATGCCCCGAATGCCGTTCTGGTCGGTTTCCTGAGCAGCTTTGCGGCTGGGGTGATCGGTATGGTGCTGCTCTACCTGTTGGGTATGACGGTGATCATTCCTGGCGTGGTGCCGCACTTCTTCGTCGGCGCAGCGGCCGGGGTCTTTGGTAACGCCACCGGTGGGCGTCGCGGCGCGATTTTAGGTTCTTTCGCCAACGGGCTGCTGATTACCTTCCTGCCTGTTTTCCTGCTGCCAGTATTGGGCAGTATCGGACTGGCAAACACCACGTTCAGTGATTCCGATTTCGGCGCGGTGGGGATTCTGCTGGGCATCATCGTGCGCTAAGCCCGCATGATGAATCTCATCCGACACCAGTTTTAGTTTACGGAGGCAATGATGGAATTCTATTTAGATACGGCTGATGTGGCCGCAGTAGAACGGCTTGCTGGCGTGTTACCGATTAAAGGCGTGACCACCAACCCGAGTATTGTCGCACGCGGAAAAGCCGATATTTATACCGTGCTGCGGGAGATGCAGGCCGTTATCGGCACGGAAGGACAGCTGTTTGCTCAGGTGATGGCACGCGATCCTGACGTGATGGTGGAAGAAGCGCTGAAGCTCAGAGATGTCATTCCTTCTCTGGTCGTCAAAGTGCCAGTGACGCATGCAGGTTTAGTGGCAATTAAGCGATTAACGGCGCTGGATGTTCCCACCCTCGGCACCGCCGTCTACGGTGCGGGGCAAGGGTTTTATGCCGCGCTGGCGGGGGCTCGCTATATCGCGCCTTACGTCAACCGTATTGATGCACAGGGTGGCGATGGGATTGCGCTGGTGAAAGAGCTGCAAACCCTGATTAACCTGCACAGCCCGCAAACTCAGGTGCTGGCAGCCAGCTTTAGGACGCCACGTCAGGTTCTGGACTGTCTGCTGGCCGGGTGTCGGGCGATTACCGTTGACCCTGCCGTCGCCGAGCTGTTCCTGCAAGACCCCGCGGTTGACGATGCCCTTAACCGGTTCGATCATGACTGGCAGGCACGTTTCGGTCATGCCGATCTCGGCTGACTGATGGCAAAACATCACCCGCCTGTCGGGTGGTGTGTCCAACATAACCGTGTTCTCAACACGATCGCATTGCCAAATGCGGTCGTGTTGCCAAAAAGCATCAATGCAGGACGAACTCGCGGTACTTTTCCACCAGCGTCAGAAAATCATCCAGACCGCATAAAGACAGGCTCTCTTCGTCGTAATAACTCATGCCTTCTTCCAGCTCATCCGTGGTAAAAGACAGCTGATTTGCCTGCACCATCACTTCTTCTTCATCCAGCGACAGCGTATATTCATGACCTACGCGCCGCCACTGCCGCTCACTGCCCGCAACAGAGCGCGCCGCTTCTTCAACATCAGTCAATACCGTTAGCTGGCCTTTTACTTCTTCATTGAACCAGTGCCCGATCGCTTCATGTCCCATCGACATACGAACGATGACCTGGCCCGTCACATCCCGCAAAAATTCATAGTCCATGATGCCATCCTCACTGTGATGTTTCTTCTGTTCAGTTTAGTCGCCTATGCGCCCTACCGTCGTGACGCACCTTCACCTTTGATGTTGCAGATGCACCATTGATATTGCAGATGCACAATACCCGCAGCCAATGGCCAGCGAACAGACAACGTGAAGTATGAAAACAGGCAGAAAAAAAGGAGGCACAAGGCCTCCTTCGGTGTAGAGATGCGAACTATAGCGAGTTAGACAGTCGTCTGGAAGATCACGCCATCGGCTTTCTCGGTATATTGACCTAACTGGTCAAAATTCAGATAGCGATAGGTGTCCTGCGCGGTTTTATCCACCTGCGACATGTAGGTCTGGTACTCTTCTGACGTCGGCAGGCGACCCAGCAGAGAAGCGACCGCAGCCAGCTCAGCAGACGCCAGATACACGTTGGCACCGGTGCCCAAACGGTTCGGGAAGTTACGCGTCGAGGTAGAAACGACCGTCGCACCATCCGCTACCCGCGCCTGGTTACCCATACACAGCGAGCAGCCAGGGATCTCGATACGTGCTCCGCTCTTACCAAACACGCTGTAGTAACCTTCTTCGGTCAGCTGTGCCGCATCCATCTTGGTCGGCGGCGCAACCCACAGGCGGGTCGGCAGCTGGCCTTTGTGGCTATCCAGCAGTTTACCTGCCGCACGGAAGTGCCCGATGTTGGTCATACAGGAACCGATGAAGACTTCATCAATCTTCTCGCCCTGCACATCAGACAACCAGCGCGCATCGTCTGGATCGTTCGGCGCACACAGGATCGGCTCTTTGATATCAGCCAGATCGATGTCGATCACCGCGGCGTACTCGGCATCGGCATCCGCTTCCAGCAGTTGTGGATCGGCCAACCATTTTTCCATGCCCTGAATACGACGCTCCAGCGTACGGCGATCGCCGTAGCCTTCGGAGATCATCCACTTCAGCAGCACGATGTTGGAGTTCAGATACTCGATGATCGGCGCTTTATCCAGCTTGATCGTACAGCCAGCCGCAGAACGTTCCGCCGAGGCGTCGGTCAGTTCAAACGCCTGCTCGACTTTCAGATCCGGCAGACCTTCGATTTCCAGAATACGACCGGAGAAGATGTTCTTCTTACCTTTCTTCTCAACGGTCAGCAGACCTTGCTTGATGGCATACAGCGGGATGGCGTGAACCAGATCGCGCAGAGTAATGCCCGGCTGCATTTTGCCTTTGAAACGTACCAGAACGGATTCCGGCATATCCAGCGGCATCACGCCCGTCGCGGCAGCAAACGCCACCAGACCGGAGCCCGCAGGGAAAGAAATACCGATTGGGAAACGAGTATGGGAGTCACCGCCCGTACCAACGGTATCCGGCAGCAGCATACGGTTCAGCCAGGAGTGGATAACCCCATCGCCCGGACGCAGTGAGACGCCACCACGGTTCATGATGAAATCAGGCAGCGTGTGGTGCGTGGTCACATCAACTGGCTTCGGATAGGCCGCGGTGTGACAGAATGACTGCATCACCAGATCGGCGGAGAAGCCCAGACAGGCCAGATCTTTCAGCTCATCACGGGTCATCGGCCCGGTAGTATCCTGTGAACCTACAGAGGTCATCTTCGGTTCGCAGTATTCGTCAGGGCGAATGCCCGCGACGCCACAGGCACGGCCCACCATTTTCTGCGCCAGCGAGAAGCCTTTCTTGCTGGCTTCAACCGCTTTGGAAATACGGAACACATCGCTGTGCGGCAAGCCCAGTGACTCACGCGCTTTGGACGTCAGCCCGCGGCCGATAATCAGTGGAATACGACCACCGGCACGCACTTCATCCAGCAATACATCGGTCTTCAGCGCAAACGTCGCCAGCACTTCATTGGTGTCGTGGCGGCGTACTTCGCCTTCATACGGGTAAATGTCGATCACATCGCCCATATTCAGATCGTTCACATCCACTTCGATCGGCAGCGCACCGGCATCTTCCATCGTGTTGAAGAAGATCGGGGCGATCTTGCCGCCCAGCACCACACCACCACCGCGTTTGTTCGGAACGTAAGGGATATCTTCGCCCATGAACCACAGCACGGAGTTGGTTGCCGATTTACGCGATGAGCCTGTACCGACAACGTCGCCGACGTAAGCCAGCGGGAAGCCTTTCTTGTTCAGTTCTTCGATCTGTTTGATCGGGCCCACAGCACCAGGCTGATCGGGATCGATACCTTCACGGGCGTTTTTCAGCATCGCCAGCGCGTGCAGCGGGATGTCAGGGCGTGACCAGGCATCAGGCGCCGGAGACAGGTCATCCGTGTTGGTTTCACCGGTGACTTTAAAAACGGTAACGGTAATTTTTTCCGCCAGTTTCGGGCGGGACAGGAACCACTCGGCATCAGCCCAGGATTGAATCACTTTCTTGGCGTGCGCATTGCCTGCTTTCGCTTTTTCTTCCACATCGTAGAAGTTATCAAACATCAGCAGCGTATGAGACAGCGCTTCGGCGGCAATCGGTGCCAGTTTGTCGTTGTCTAACGCATCAATCAGCGGATGGATGTTATACCCACCCTGCATGGTACCCAGCAGCTCAACCGCTTTTTCCTGGCTAACCAAGGGGGAAGTGGCTTCGCCTTTAGCGACGGCAGCCAAAAAACCGGCCTTCACATAGGCGGCTTCATCAACACCGGGAGGGACGCGATTAATCAGCAGATCAAGCAATGCTTCTTCTTCGCCTGCCGGGGGATTCTTGAGTGACTCAACCAGCGCGGCCATCTGCGTGGCATCTAACGGTTTAGGAACAATCCCCTGCGCAGCCCGCTCGGCTACGTGCTTACGATATTCTTCTAGCACGACGTTCTCCTCGCTCTCATTGTCTTCATTATGCCGGCGCTCTTGTTCCCAATTGTGGTGTCCATGCCTGGGTGTCAGCGTGTGGATGTAAGGTAGTAGAGTGTCCGGTCCAGCCTCGTCAGCATATCAGGATTTGAATTGATTGTTAATTCGTTCACATAATAGCAACATTAATTTTTATTCAACTATGCTATGTGCCCAATTTCATTATCGCTGAAAAATGCCGACATCAGCAGAATAGCATGTCCCTGACGGCACACACTAACTATGCTGAGTTAACCACATAATAGGTAGGCTTTTAACAACATAGCGTGATTAATCATCGTTTGATGGCATAGCGATAATCAGAATGTTCGCAATAGAGTCGGGAAAAACGTTAACAGATGATAGGTGCCTTTACGGCAACGATGCCGGATGACCTCTTTGATAACAGGAAAAAACGCCATGAAGATAACACGGTATCTGCCAATGGTTTTCGTCTCTGCTTTCGCGTTCACCGCATCCGTCTATGCCGCCCCTATCGAGCTGGAGGGTATCGGTTTAACGCGCGATATTCCTTGTAATGGCAATAATGTCAATATTTCAGGCAACGGTAACAACATCGTACTGACGGGCAAATGTGCCAATATTTCCGTCGCTGGTTCTGAGCACAACATCACGTTCGATACCGCAACATCGCTTACCGTGACCGGTTCAGAGATTGCCGCCATAGGTCAATCGACGGGTGATCTGACCGTCGCCGCGTATAAAAACACCATCCGCACGCACATCTTCGCCGAGGATAAACCCGCAAAGGTGAATGTAACGGGTACGGAACATCATCTCGATCTGGATTTTAAAGGCCCCGCCGTTGTTTCCTTCAATGGCATCAGCAACCGCCTCTCATGGGGAGGAACAGAACCGAAACTCTCTTCTAGCGGTGCTAATAACGTCATCAAGCAAAAGCCCTAATTTGCTGCGTTTATTCCTCTGAAAGATACCTGACGAACGGATTCCGGCAACAAAGAACACACGGCCCAATCGACAACTCGCCGATTGGGTCGTCATTTTAGTACAAAGAATATCGAATCAATTCGCGCCAGAGCGGGTCACATCATGCCTTAAACGTCAGCCACGGGCGCAGCCGTGCCACAGGTTGAATCAGCCCTGACTGCGTCTGAATATCAATCACGGGCGTAACCGGCTTATAAGCCGCCGGCGCCTCTTCCCGCAGGCGCTCATCCTTCAGCGTGATGCATTGCCAGGGCACCGTCTCTGCCTGTTTGGCCGTATCGATCTTATTGCGCATACTTTGCCGACGTTCGGCACGCCCTGCGCCGTGTGAACACGACCACAGCCAATCAGGGTTCCCCTTCCCAGTGACGAGATAAGAGTAGTCCCCCATTGAGCCGGGAATCAGCGCGAACTCTCCGGCTTTGGCGGGGGTCGCCCCTTTACGATGCAGATTCATTCCGTGCTCCGGCAGAATAATGTTATGCGACAGATCGACCACCAGCTTGCTGGTATCCCGCGTAAACACCTGCTTCCAGGAAGAGCGAATCAGTTCAGTCAGCACGATCCGGTTGATCCACGCATAGCGGGCAGCAACGCCCATCGCTTCCATATAGTCCGTCGCCTGCTCATCAACCAGACCAAATAGGCCGGACGCCGGGTATTTTTCTCCCGCAGGCCAGCAGGCTCGCGCTTTATCGATCCCACGCTGGCCGACATAAAAGCCCACGTCCCGTGAACCGGTATGAATCATAATGACGACTTCGCCTTCCTGTACGCCAGCCTGATACGCCGCATGCCGATCCAAAACCGCATCAACAATTTGCAGCTCGACGAAATGGTTACCCGACCCAACCGTACCCAGACTGGAAGGTCGCAGAATCTCGCGCGGTGCAAAAAACGGTTCTGGCGCATGCCGACTAGCAGCACGAACCGCATCAGTTCCGGCAATGGAGCCGAATTCTGCCGACAAGCGTCGGAAGTCTACTTCCTGCCAGAGCCCCTGCAAGGGCAGCGCCGCAAGCCATGCCGAGAGTCCTTCGTCAAAGAGCGCGGAAAACGAATCCGGCGTTACAGGGACATCACGCTGATCCAGCAGTAGCGTATTTTTGAGCGCCTGAATCAGCGCCGGTTTATGTGCGTCAGCATCAGTATGATGTACACCCGTCGTCAGCAAGCGCATCCCGCAGTTGATATCGGTCCCAATCGCCGCAGGGATAACAAAGTTATCCGTAGTGGCAACAATGCTGCCGACGGGCGCAAGCGTGCCGGGGTGGAAATCCGGCGTCGCGCGAGCGGCGCAGACGTGCGCATCGCTGCCTGGTAGGTGTACCGAGGCGAAATCCAGCAGTTGCTGAACCGCCTTTTCTTCCAGCGGCAATGTTTCCGGCAACAGAACCTGCGCTTCTGCATGCTGCCTGCGAAGATGATAAATAGAATGTTGGTAATCGGTGTCTATCCCCAAACGGGATAAACGTTTTTGTAAGCGAGTAAATGTAGACATGGTGCTACCTGGAAAAAACAAAAAAGCGCTCCTCCCGTTTCGAGGAGAAGGTTGTTTTTCCTGCAGCAGCAGATTCAGGAAAGGATGTCGCGTTATTCTAGGGAGGAATGCCGCTATTGTAAACCGTCACGGCATAGCGCGGCAGCACCGTCCGCAGCGTTGTTGAGCGCCGTCATTATCCGCGCTCAAGGCCGAGAGTATGGTAAACTCAATACATTAGTCATCTCTAAATTAGCCAGTCACGCAGGACGGTATGAACATGACGTTGAGCAATTCGGATCGGGAATTCATGCAGGACGGTGCGAAAAAAGCCGCGGCGCTGCTGCGCGCGATTGGCAACGAGAACAGGTTGCTGGTGCTTTGCCTGCTTATCGAACACGGTGAAATGTCGGTGGGTGCGCTGCTTGAACATATCCCGCTCAGCCAGTCCGCCCTCTCACAGCATCTGGCGAAAATGCGTGAAGAAGGATTGATTAGCTATCGACGCGAATCACAAACGCTGTACTACCGCATCGAAAATCAGAATGTAGAAACGATCGTCGCCACCTTAAAAACCATTTTCTGTCCCTGATAGCGGCAATAAAAAATTTCTGGGAGAAATTTTTAACGTTGCGCAGCAACGGCCCGCAGGGTGACGACCAGGGATGGCACGCCATAAAAAACGCCACGGTACAATGGCACCGTGGCGTTCGCGATTCAGTATGACGGATATAAAACTTAGAACGACGTCTTCACGTTAACAAAGAAAGTCCGTCCCGGTTCGTTATAGGTTGCCGCACCCGCCCCCGCAATAGTAACGGAATTATTGGTCGTGTTCACCACATCCTGCGCATTACCGGCACGGAACAGACGTTTATCAAACAGGTTCTCGACACCACCCGTCACGCTCAGGTTCTTATTAAACGTATAGGTACTGCTTAACCCGAACAGCGCATAAGGGCTTAACTCATTGGTCGCGCTACCCGTTACACGCTCACCTTTGTAGTTATACTTCTTCGGCTTCTGGCGACCATACCAGGTCACATCGGCCAGGAAGGAGAGGTTCTCTGTCGCCTGCCAGTCTACGGATGAGTTCAGGGTAAACTCCGGCGTAATCGACAAATAATCACCCGTGGTTTTATTCTTCGACTCCAGCATCCAGGTCAGGTTGTTACGCCAATTGATGGTCTCCGTGACAGGAACGGTCAGGTTACCTTCCAACCCCTGAATGACGGCTTTCGGTACATTGCCCCACTGGAAGATATTGGCGTTGGCATATCTTGAATCACTCCCGCCCACCGCTTTACCGATGACATTGTTGCCTGCTTCAATCTTGTTACGGTAATCGTTATGGAAGTAGGTGATGCCAGCGATCAACCCATCACGGTGAAACTCCAGACCGATTTCTTTGTTCAGGCTGGTTTCCGCTTTCAGGTCTTCATTACCGATCAGGTAGCAAGACGTGCCGCCCGAACAGCCCTGCCCACGGCTATAGAGCAGGTAATTCTCGTTAGTCTGGTACAAGTTCGGCGCTTTGTAAGCACGGGCGATACCCAGCTTCAGCGTGTAGTCGTCACCTAATTCCTGCGACAGGTTGAGCGACGGGCTCCAGTTAGTGCCCGCCGTGCTGTGATGATCGACGCGCAGCGCCGGCGTCAGCATGGTACTGTCCGTCAATTGGACGTTATCTTCCACAAAGGCGGAAGCCAGACGAGCGGCGGATTTCTCACTGCGTCCACTGCTGCTCAACGACCCCACGCTACCACCTTCGGTCGTCGTCTGCGTGTTCGAAACCGGATCTGTCATCTTCTGCTCGTTCCACTCAACCCCGAACGTGAGTACCTGCTCGACCCAGAGATTCAGCGGAATATTCACTTCGTTGTGCGCGGTGAAGTTATCCAGTTTTATCGTGCCATATTGATTCGGAATATTGGTATCAAAAATTCCTTCTAAACCGCCAGACAGCCCCTCAAGGATACGGGTATTGTGCGTACGCTCGTATTGCAGATACGACGTAGAGCTGACGCCGCTGTCCCAGTAGCCGCGATGCGTTACCGCAAAATTCTGGCGGTACATACGGTTGGTTTCCTTACCGTAATTGCTAACAACAAGCGGATTCGTGTTGGTATTTTGCGAATCACCCGCATAGATGTTGCCCTGACGGCTGGAACCCGCTTCAAACTCCAGCGACTGTTGCTTGGTCATATCCCAGCGCAACAGACCGTTGATATCTTTATTACGCACCCCTTCGCGTCCGGAAGGCAGTGAAGCTGACTGATTACCCGCCCGCGCGGACTGATGCCCTTCGTTAATATCGCGTGCATCAGCCTGAGTTTTATTCAGGTTGCCGTACAGACGGAAACTCAGACTGTCGGTCAGGCCGCCCATCAGGCTAAAGTCGGTACGCTTGGTCGCGCCTTCCGAGCTATGTTCCGGCGCGTTCAGGTAGGTGTTCCAGGTACCATGCCATTCCTGACTCGGCTGTTTGGTAATGATGTTAACCACACCGCCCGCTGCACCATTACCATAGCGCGCCGCCGCCGGACCGCGTAGCACTTCAATGCGCTCGACCATATCGGCTGGCACCCAGTTGGTGTCACCGCGGGTATCACGTTCACCGCGCCAGCCGTAACGCACCGCGGTACGGCTCGATACTGGCTTGCCATCCACCAGAATTAACGTGTTTTCCGGCCCCATACCGCGGATATCGATCTGACGGTTGTTACCGCGCTGGCCGCTGGTTGAGTTACCGGACAGATTGACGCCCGGCATGGTGCGAATCAGATCTGACAGGTCGTTAGCGGGCGGACGCTTGCTGATATCCTCAGCCGTAATCACCGACACGCCCGGCGCCTGACGGGTTTGCTCTGCGGCCGTCACCACCATCGTATCGCCCGATGCTTTACTTTCAGCCTGATTCTGCACCTGAGGAGCGGGTTCTGTCGAAGGAGTGGTCGAGGTCTGCGCAGCGCTCAGAAACGATGTCATCCCGCAGCTAACGCCAATGAGCGTCGCAAGATAACGACGCGATTGTGGTAGTTTCATCAAAATTATCCTGCCCTGTAAGAAATGAATAAGTAGCCTGAAAAAGGAGCAACATCGCAGCCGGTACAGCGACACCTAACGACAATCAGCAAAAACGCTGAATAACGGCGGAGATAAAACGCGCAGACGTGGCGGTTATCGGGAGAGAGCGTCATGCCAACGGGCATCACGGCGTGTTGTTATGAAATGCTGTGTGTAATCAATCAGCCCTTTTCTCCGCATTGCCGGAAATGGAAAATGCATTTATCGTACAATGTGACGTTTCCAACGAAAAATGCTATTGAGAAGTATTTGCATTACCATTTTGACGCGGTCATTGTTACATTTGTCATTCAGGACGGGGTTTGCTCTAGCAGCAAAATGTTTTGCCAAAGCATCAAAATGGAAGGCGCAGGTCGAAGGGTTTAATCAGGTAGGTAATCACGTGCGCAGCTTCACACAGTCATCAAAGCCGATCTATAAAGATCACATCGTTCAGCAATCCAGCTTGGTCGCGAACAATTACCGTTTTATCGGCCCCCGGCTGATCGATAACACGCCGGTGCTATTTGGGTCGTTCAGTGTCGTGCAGCTTAATCCGCACCTGATTCTGCATACCGCAGATGTGATTAATCGCCACAACATGAAAACCCAAAACTTGCTGGATGACGCCATCAAGCTCGCCATTGTGGTGAGCGGCAATGCGCATATCTCATTTGACCATCAGGAACTGCACCTGGGAGAGAGCCAGCCTGCTTCGCTGATTTCGCTGACGGAGCCGACGATGTTCACCCGCATCGGCAAGCGTGATGAATATGAGCGAACGATTACGCTGACGTTCGACAGGGAATGGCTGTACGGCAATATGATGGACACCGTTGGCGACTGGCAGGCTATCCACGATTTCACGCAGACCCATCTGGCGACACACCTGTGGACGCCGTCCCGGCAGGCGCTGGCGATTGCCTTACAGACGCTGGACGCTGAACCTTGCCAAACGCCGCTCCAGCGCCTGTATCTGGAAACGCAGTGTATGGGCCTGATTATCGAGGCTTTTACGTCATTGACCGCCAGCGTAGCGCAGGAGAAAAGCAGCGGTGTGACCCTGCGCGGCTACCATCGCATTCAACAGATCAGAGATATGCTGGAAAGCGGCAGCGCCGATCAGCTTTCGATGAGTGAGATAGCCAAAAGCGTCAACATGAGTGAAAGTACGCTACAGCGCCATTTTCGTCAGACGTTCAATATGAGCGTGTTTGAGTACCTGCGTAACTGCCGCTTACAGCGCGCCATGCTGGCCTTGCAAAAAGACGGCATCGGTATTGCGCAAGCGGCCAGCATCGCCGGTTACAACAGCCCCGCCAACTTTGCCACCGCCCTGCGCCGTGCATTCGGTATTACACCGGGGCAGCTAAAAGACCGCTTCTGATTCCGAATCACTAATAACCAAATGGAATTTATTATTCCGTTTGGTTATTAATCGCTCTTCAGCGATGCGCAGTAAATTAATGTTTTTCTGCCAGCACACATGACAACCCATGACCAATCAGACTGATATCACCGCAGCGCTTGCCCACCACATCATCCATAGCGAACCCAATCGGGAAGCGATTGATGCCGCCCGTGACGGGGTGACTGACTTCATCTCCACCGCGCTCCCAATTGCACAGGGGGCCATTGCCGATAGCGGGCTCGCGCCATTAAAGCAGGTGTTCAGCGGCACGGACAGCCTGACGCGTAGTCTGATTCTGGGCTATTCCGGTCACGTACTGGACTTTGACGATTACCATCCGGCGTTTCGTGGACACCCCAGCACCGTCATCCTGCCTGCGCTATTTGCCCTTGCCGCAGAGGATTCATCCGTAACGGAAGAAGCGTTTTTGGCGGCGTATGTGATCGGCGTGGAAGCGGCAGGCAGAATCGGGCTGGCATGCGGCCCGCGTCATTACAGCCTCGGCTACCACAACACCGCCACACTCGGCGCTATCGCCGCCGCCGCTGCCGCAGCACGTCTGGCTGGCGCGTCGGTGGAACAGACGCAGACCATTCTTGGTCTGGCTGCCACACAGGCCGCAGGGCTGCGGGCGCAGTTTGGTTCAGCGGTCAAACCGCTACATGCCGGGCTTTCCGCCAGAGCGGGGCTAACCGCCCTCAAGCTGGGCTTAGCAGGTTTTGAGGGCAACACACAGCAGGTGATTGACGCCTTTCTTGCCGCGCACGGCGATCAAAAACAGCAGCCGGAGCTGCTGGTTGAAAACTGGGGTGCACCGTGGCGTATGCTTTCTCCCGGCCTGGAGTTCAAGCGCTACCCAACCTGTGGCGGCACCCACAGCGCTGCCGAAGCGGCTTTTGCCCTGCGGGAACAGTGGCATCAGCAGAATGGTGCGGATGCCGATCTGGCCGCTGCCATCGAACAGATCACGGTGACATTCCCGCCGGGTGGCGATGTTGCACCGTTTATCCGTTACGCGAAAAACGGCGTAGAGGCACGGTTCAGTCTGGAATATGTGATTGCGGCGGCGCTGATTGAAGGGGAGCTGAAGCTGGCACATTTCTCGGAAGCACCGGTTGAAACCACGATCTCCGCGCTGGCAAAGCGCGTCGTACGCCGCGCCGATGAAACCGCCCCACCCGATGAGCTTGACCCGGAAGCACGTTTTCATGAAGTTACGCTGCACTTGCGTAACGGCAACACGTTAGTACAGCGCACGACTCGTCAGGAAACCTCGGCACGCCCCACCGATCTCCGTGCCAAGCTGCGGCAAACGATCGGTTCGCTGGCGCATCTCGACAGCGAACCGATCGCCGACCGCTGCGCATTACGGCATGACGGCGATTTACGCTATTTGCTCGGGCTGTTGTTTTAACAAGATGCTGTTTT